>JBDUBZ010000003.1:0-34265 GCA_040003745.1 Terriglobia bacterium | reverse complement strand
GGCTGCGCGGCGTGGAGAGCCTGGACGAACTGCTGGTCGGCCGGGCCATGATTCACCGGCCTTTGCCACCCCTCGCCGGCTGGCCGCTACAGGCAGTCGCAGGCAAACTCAGCAAGCATGTTTCGGGCGAAACCGCGAGGCCGGTGCGAGTCCTGATCAGCGGTGCGGCGGCCAGCGGGCGCAGGACTTTCGCAGCGGCCGTAAGCGCCGCGCTGGGATTTCCGTTGCTGGCGATCGATGCCGCGGATCTGGACGCCGATCTTTGGCGGCGCGTCTACATGCGCGCGCAGCGGGGGGCTTTCCTCAATGGCTATGCGCTGGCGTGGCACGGCGAAACCATCGCGAAACGTTCATGGCCGGGCAGCGTCACGCCCTTTCCGCTTCAGTTCGTAATTTGCGAAAGTGTGCGCGATGCGCAGCGCCAGCCCGGTCTGGTCGAATTCACCGTGGAACTGCCGGCGCTCGCAATGAACGAACGCGCGCGCGTCTGGCGGGAGTGTGCGCCACCGGCGTGGGACCGCGCCGAAGTGGAAGAGGTGGCCAAACGTTATCGCGTTCCGGTGGGCGACATTGTCGCGGTCTGCGTGGCCTCGCCCGCAACACCAGCCGAGGCCGGTCTGCGCGTCAGAGAGGCAAGCCGCGACCGTCTGGGCGACCTTGCGCAACTGCTGCCGTGCTCCTTCGCGTGGGACGATCTCGTGCTGCCCGGGCACGTGATGGATACGCTGCGGGATTTAGTCTATGAGGCGCAGAACAGGCTGTCGTTCTGGGAGCAGCCAGGCGCTCAGCGCCTGTTCCCGCTGGGGCGCGGGCTGATCGCGATGTTCAGCGGTCCCTCCGGCACAGGGAAGACGATGGCGGCTCAGGTGATTGCGGCGAGCCTCGGATACGATCTGTTCCGGATCGATCTGTCATCGGTTGTCAGCAAGTATGTGGGCGAGACTTCGCAGAACATCGACCGGGTGCTGCGACGCGCCGCGGATATGGATGCGGTCCTCTTTTTCGATGAAGCCGACGCCATGTTCGCGCGCCGCACCACGGAGATTCGCGAGGCGCTCGATAAGTTCGCCAATACCGATGCGGCACATCTGTTACAGGCGATTGAGAGCTATCCCGGCGTGGCGCTGCTCGCCACGAATCAGAAGACCAGCGTCGATCAGGCATTTCTGCGGCGTATCCGTTACATGATCGAGTTCCCCAAACCGGAGGCGGCGCAGCGGCTTCAGATCTGGTCGCGCGTGCTCGGCGAACTGGCGGGGCAGGATGAGGCGGAGCGGCTTCATGACGACCTTACGGCGCTCGCGCGGGATCTCGAAACGACTGGTGCGCAGATCAAGAACGCCGTAGTGGGCGCGGTGTTTATCTCGCGGCGCCTCAGAGGCGAGACCCTGAGAGACGAGACCCTGAGAGACGAGACCCTGAGAGACGAGACCCTGAGAGGCGAGACCCCGAGAGACGGGACAAAGACGGGCGGCGAACTCTCCGTTGAGCATTTGCTGCTGAGTCTGGAGCGCGAACTGGCCAAAGAGGGCCGGTCGCTGAGCGCGAAGGAGCGGGGGAGGATTCGGCGATCATGAATCGCCCGGCCGTCCGGATTGGGAGCATCGATATTCGCGTTCCAGGGCTGAGCCCCGCGGCGGCCCGCACTCTTGCCAACGATGTTGCCGCGCGGGTTGCATCCGGCGTCGCGGATGGCCCAACAAGGGCGCGTTCTATCGACGCAGTGCGAATCCGCGTGCCCGCTTCCGCCAATCGACAGGCCAATCTCGCGGATACCATTGCGATGCGAATTCTCGAGGCGCTGCGATGAAGACGGTGCAGGTACACGATCGCAAGAGGAAATCGCGGGGGCAGAGCCAGATGGCGAGCCGGCGCGAATCCGGCGCCCGTCTTTTGCGAACGCCCGATCAGGCACGCGAGCGACAAGCGGAAGAGACAGCCTGGGCGTGGTCACGAGGAGAAAAAAACCTGGCCCGGAAGCTGGGCGATTCGCCGGCTTCAGGGCGCCGCGTGGCGGAGAGCGCGGGTGAGCCGCTGCCGGATGTTCTGCGATCCCAATTCGAAGACGGCTTTGGAGCGAAGTTCGGCGCGGTTCGCATTCATCGGGATGCCGCGGCGGGTCACGCCGCACGCAGGGAAGGGGCGCTGGCATTTGCTTCGGGCGCGCATATTTATTTTGGCGAAGGCGTCTTCGATATCAATTCGGAGAGCGGGCGGCGCCTGATCGCACACGAACTCACGCACGTTCTGCAGCAGACGGGCCGCGCGGGCCGGGATGGCATGGAGGCCACGGATCTGGCGGCGGGCGGGCCAGTGCAGAAGGCCGATGCGCCGGAGTTCAAGGATCTGGTGAGGCTCCATGCGCCGGACGTCGAAAACCAGCAATACGATCAGGTGGTGAAAGACCTGAAGGAGGCGCTCAACGGGGATGACGAGGGCCAGCCGGATCGCGTGGAGGCTTACGCGAAAGCCAGTCTCGCGAAGGTCAAAGACTGGCCCGCCGGGGCCGAGAGCCTGCTCTACGATGTCCTTAAGGAACTGAATCGTCTGCAGGCAGCGGCGGCGCTGCTGGAGCGCGACGATTTTGCCGGCGCCGTCAGAATCAAGACTACATTCGGCCAGCCGGGAATTCAAAAGGTAATTCTCGACCATGGGGGCGTGGAGGCTTTTGCCGAAGGCTTCACTAAAGACAAAGATCTGAAGGCCTACTACGATGAGTTTCTGCGCATCGTAGAGGTCTTTATTTTTCAGCCGCTGGGCTTGCCGATCCCCGAGCTCTATCACCAGAAATCGGACGGTAAGCTCGAGAAGCTCGCAGACCACATCGACCGGCTGCAAAACAGCCTTCAGGAGGCGAAGAGCCTGTCGGAGACCGAGTGGTTCGAAGGCGCGCTCGAAATGATCAACACGCTCGATATCGAGCGTGTCGCCCAGTTCACCAAAATTCAGCATCAGACGGACGATCTGCTCGCCGCGGGGGGCGTTCCCATTGCCCGCAAGCAGCTCTATGCGACCGCCGTTGTCCAGATGGGGAAGAACATCGCGCAGAAGAAGATTGCGGTTCCGGGCACCGAGGGCGGCGTCGCCAGTGTATTTTACGAGACGCTGGGGGGCCGCGTTGAGGCGATCGGGAAGAAGGCCCTCGACGATTTTGACCGCGCCGCCGCGGTGGGCGAGCACCCTGAACAATTAGGTAACAGTCCGCAGCAACTTCCGGCTGAGGCGCTTCTTTTTAAAGCAATTCAGGCGACAGCCGCGAAGCATGGCATGCCCGATCAGCTTCTGGCTGAAGCCAAAGAGCTGTTCAAGCCCGGGAAAGATAAATCCTGGCCGCCACCGGCGGACGAATACACGAAGCGGGTCGGGAAGATCGCCGACGACAGCGAAAAGTACTCGCGACTGACTCTCGAAAAACGGCAGTCGGCCGCTTTCCATCAGGGGAAGACGGATGAAGCGGTCGCTCTGATCTGGCTGACCACATGGCTCTATTTGTTCGCCCGCGCGCTCCGCCAGGGCGGGACGGACGCGAGCTACGACGGCAGGCTCGCGCACCAGATTCGAATGGCGCAGGCTCTCGAAAGCATCGCCTTTGGGCTGGGATGGAACGCGGTGCTCGATAAAGCGCACGAGGTTGCGGCCGCCGAGAAGCAGGCAACAAGTCAGCTCGCGCTCGTGAGTGAGTGGGAAGAAGACAAATCCAGGCTGGAAGCGTTGGCGGAAGATGTTCCGGACCAGGCGATTCGGGGATACGAGCCGCTGCGGGCCGCCGATCTGGTGCTGTTTTTTCAGAAGATCTACCTCGAGGAGGCCGGGAAGGCGCTTACAAGCCTTCTGCCTGCAGATTCGAAGGAAGACCGTAAGTTCGCGCAGGACGCCGCGCTCAATTCTGCGCCACTTGTCGGCCAGGCCGCCGCGAAAGCCGATGCCGCGGTTGTGCGCCCGAAGCGCTATTTGCTTTCCGATTCCGCATGGGCCAATAAGCCCGGGCGCGACGATTTCAGCTCGCTGCTCGGCTGCCACCAGAAAACTGTGACGCTGCTGGCGAAATTTCAGATCCCCAGGCCTCCCGGATGCGTCTGCCTCGACCCGGCGGCCGGTGCCGGAAACGATGAGGAAACAAAGAAGGCATGCGAGGGTGGCAATGGCGCAAACCTTGAGGCGCCCGATGGCACATTTCCGCTCGCGCCTGTCGCCTACCGCAGCCCGCTCTTCCTCTGGATCGTGCCGGGGATTGCGGGCGTCGTCAACACGCTGAAAGGGATTCCGCTGCTGCGGGACATCGTCGCGTCGAAAACCACCGCCGGCGCGATCCCGACGCCTGCCGAATGGCTGCAGATCCTGACGAAGTACTTTGCAAGCGCTTCAGAAGAGGACAAGAAGGAGCTGCAGAAGCAGATTCGCGATACTCTGCGGCGCGACAAGAAGCAAGTCTGGGAGGATATCTCGCCCAACCTGCGGCGCGCTTCCACCATCGACAGGCGGGTTCGGGCGCGAGTCGTGACCGAACTCCTCGGGCGCTATGCGAGCGACCACATCAAGTTTTACGGGGCCGCGAACGACGCCATCATGCGCATCGTTGTCTTCGCCGGCGCGGTGGTTCCTTTCGAAGACCGCGAAGTGCAGCGGGCGGCTCTGATTCTGAGCGTGGGTCCGGCGATTGTCGACGCCTTTAAAGATGAGGGCCGGTACGACATCGTTACCGGCCTCTATGGACCACTCGAAGCGGCGCTGAAGCTTGCCAACATGGCGGACGCAAATCTCCAGCTCGCCCCGTTCTTCGAACCTGACGAGGTGATCGCAGTCCTGAAGAATGCGCCTGCTCTGGCCGAAGTTCTGGAGCACTTCAAAACGCAGCGCGCCAAAGTCCAGCGCCGCTTTGGATTCCGGGCGCTCGAGGGCTCATCGGTACTAAAGAGTCTGGTTTACGGGCCGGAGATCAAACTCAACGAGCGGATGCCCGCGTACGACGGCACTCTGTACACCGTTGTCGAAATCCGTCACGGCTTCACTTTTCACCCGGCCTATGGAACGCCTCCGGGACCGGGCCAGACGGGCGGGTCATCCTATTCGCCGCCTCTGTTTCTCGACGAAGCGGATCAAAAGCCTCTGGAACTGGCAGCATCGGAAGTGCTTCTGGTGGTCGAGGTCGGCAAGGACCCCTCGAAGAAGCGAATAGAGGTTACCGCCGGCGGCGATGCGGTAAGTCTGGAGGTGCTGAATAATCTTTCGTACGCGGTGGAGTATCGCGCCTTCAACATCGGCATGAAAGAGCTCGGCATCATCATTCAGAAGTACATCGAGCTTCTGATGGATGCCGGCGAGTTTATACCCGGCGTGGGTCAGGCCATTACCGCGACGCGCCTTCTGCAGACGGCGGCGGAGTTCTACGATCAGGGCGGTTACCAGGCGGTGAAGGGTTTCTTCGCGGGCGAGGTCAGGGCTACGCTCGATCGCTTTATGGGCGATCTTGCGAACCTCGTGAATCCTGAAAACCTGTGGGTTGTGATTCTGTTTGGCGATGCCAGGCTCGACAATCTGCTCGCATACGTCAGCGGCGGTTCGCAGGAGGATTCGGATTCGAACGGCGACGCGTCCGACAGCGCCGACGAATCGGTCTCTCCCAATAAGTTCGGCTTTGTGCGCAAGGTGGTCAACGCCTTCAAGAAGCTTGGGCTGGCGTTCGCGCGTCTGGTCAGGAAGGTCAACCTCTGGGTCGAAAAACCAATGCAGGACCTGCGCGCATTCGCTACCACGCGGCCCATCCTGTCGTTTGTGCTCTCTTTCCTTGCGGAGCACATTTTTCAGATCTTCGACGTCGCGCAGAAAATCTGGGAGGCCTTCCATGAGGATCAGGACGACCCGGATCGGAGGCAGACGAAGACGAGTTCCCTGCAGGGTGAACTGGTGGAGCAGCAGAAGAACATGGGAGAGCGCATCCACGGAGTTATGGAGCAGCTCGAGCACGCGCAGCTACCCGAAAAGGTCATCGATATCGACGCAGTAGTGTCGTTCATCGTCCATAAGCTCACCTTTTTCGTGGGGAAGCGGCTGGGCACTAAGGGAAAGATTGTAACGCTCATTCTCGAAGAGACCGGCGCGATCGGGCTGTTTTCCGATCGCATCGCCCACGAGATTGTGGGGGCGGGCGCGGACCCCAACATCTACTGGCGCGAAACCATCAAGCCGGCCATTCAGGACAATTTCAATGAGGCCCGTAATGGTTTGGTTGGAGGCATCAACAGCGCGCTCGAACCGTTTCAGGGTTTGTTTACTCCGGTTGCGGCGCCCCCGCCCATCAACGTCGGCTTTACGAGTGAAGAGTTCGAAGAAACTAAAGCCGGGCCCCCGCCCGCGGCCCAGCCGCAGCCCGCCGCCGACCTCGACTTGAAATCCCCCGCCGCGGCTCCGGCGGTCGATGCGGGAACGCCTCTCAGCCCGGGGCTGCGGGAACGTTTCGAGGGCCGTTTCGGGCAGGATTTTCAGCATGTGCGAATGCATCAGGGTGTGGAAGGGGGTCCGATGACCAGCGCTTTCGGAGCAGATGCGCTGACCACAGGCAGCCACGTCTTCCTGCGGCCCGGTTTGAATGCGGGCTCAGGCCGCGGCGAGGAGACCACTCGCCATGAGCTCATGCACGTGATTCAGCAGACCGGTTCGAAGCCGCTGGGCGGCGGAGCTTCTTCCACGCCGTCCACCGGCGCGCCGGGCCGCGGGCTCGTCGACGATCCGATGCTTGAACGGGCCGCCGACGAAGCAGCGAAGCAGCAGCCCAACCGAAACTCGATCCGGGCCGTGGACCCTGGGGCCGCGGCCCACATGGGAATGCAGCCGGCACTCGATCCGCGGATCAGCCCGTTCACCCTGGGCCGCTTCTTCCGATTAATCTCGACGCTGCCGGAAATCAAGAAGCGCGAGGAGACGATCGCCAAAGGCGTGGTTGCGGGATACGAGAAAGAGGTGCCGGATGCGGCTCGCACCGCGGTCGCGAAAGTGGTGGCGGTGCTGACGGCAATTGAAGCGAATGTAGCGGCGAAAAAGGTGAAGCCAGCGAAGGTCTTCACCAACGTAATTGCGGATATCTCGAAGTATCTTGCGGATCAGAAGCGCTCCTCGAAACTCACTCACGGGTCGCAGGTCATCGCGCTGGAGTCGATGGAAGATATTGAGTTGCCGGGCCAGGCGGGCGCGAAGCAAAAAAAGACGGAGAAAGTCCTTAAAATCCCGCGATTCGAGCGCGAACTGGAAGCCTACGTTCTGGCCGCCACCGGCATCGGTATTACGCTCGATCTGAAGACCAGCGGGAAAAGCGAATCCGGCAAAGACCTGGTGGACAGCGCCGATCCGGTGAAAGAGATCAAGATCGTTCATGTTCATCTGCCGTGGGTGGAAGACGACTTTACCGACCTCTGGACGAAAGCCATCCAGGACGACGGAAAAGGCTGGGGGACCTGGAAAGGACTCGATTCGAAAACATTCCAGCAGTATAAGGGCGTGCTGCTGCCGCTGCTCGAAAGCAAGGGTGTCGCGCCCGGCGTATGGGCCTTCTTTGGAGACAAGTATCAGTTCAGCGACTTGCTCAAGAGCAATGTCAGCGGGGTGCTCGGGCTGGGGGGCGCGCAGCTTCCCGCCGATAAGCTCCCCCCCTGGCGCGAGTACGTAAAGACGGATCCGGCCACCGCTCAAATGCAGCCCTCGCCGATTGGTCATGTGGGCGTGAGGCTTGCGACTTACCAGGACGACGCCAGCCAGACATCCCAGGGCCGCGAATCTCATCACCTGACGCAGTATTTGCTGGCCGATTACTTCGCCAACCAAAACCCCGGCGTCCAGCCGTTCGATAAGAAGAAAGTGTGGCCCGGTGTGAAGTTCGACGGTAAGAGGAATGTTATTGAAATCTCGAATCCCGACGATCCGGGCAAACCCATCAAAGTGAATGAAACGAGGGGCGACGACCGTGGAGGCAGGATGCCCGCCATTTCGCTCGCCGCGGTGACCCATCGCAGGGGCTCTCTTCACCTTACGCCCGAGCCCGACGACATCAATCACAAGGCCAAGTCTTCTCAGGCATCTGCGGTGCAAAACGAGTTTCGCGCCAACGTGGGGATTCCGGAACTGTTCGACAAGCGATTCGACAAGTACATGGCGACCGCGAAAAAGGACGACGTCGCCAAAACCATCTACATCGCAACGCAGCGTACTTACAAAACCGTCCGCGATTACATGGCGAATCAACTCAACGCGAACATGGCGGATCTGGAATTCGAGTATTACAAGGGAATCGCGCTCGGCAGTGCTCACGATCTTTCTAAGAATGCGACCGAAGCCGGCGATTTCAAGACGCTGCTCCAGGCGGTTCCAAAGGCCGCCAGGGCTCACAACGAAAAGATCATGAAGGAAGACCTCGGCTGGGACCCGAGTAAATAGCCATGGCGAACGGATATTCAAGAAGTCCGAAACTGCTCAAGGGCGCACTGATTCAGTTCTCGGCGCCACTGCTGATCCCGATTCCGAATCTGATCGTGTTTCAGTACAATCCGGAGACACTGACGCGGTCCCTCACTCCCTGGGCGCCGCCTTCGAAAGAAGACCGTGAGCACCCCGACGACAAGCTTTTGAATCAACTGAAGCAGCCGTACGATCCCCAGGAAACCTTCAGTCTGCAGCTGGAGCTTGACGCAGCCGACGCGCTGGAAGACCCCGGCAGCCATCCGATCGCGGTGCTCTCGGGCGTGGCTGACCGCATCGCAGCCATGGAAATGCTGCTGTATCCACCGAAACAGAGCGCTCTCAGCGCCTTGTTGAATGTCTCGATCGATGTGTCCATCGGCTCCGGGGGAATCAGTGCTTCGGTGGGCGCGCATGTGGATACCATTCCTTCGCTCAGTGTGCCTGTGATCCTGTTTTTCTGGGGGCCGGGGCGTATTGTCCCGGTTCGCATCACGAGCTTCTCGGTGGATGAGCAGGCTTTCCTGCCGACCCTCTATCCTTTGCGTGCCAAGGTTACCATCGGGCTCAAGATTCTGGATAAGACTGCGTTCGATGCGGGTGACACCAGCGCGGCGGTCAAAATTGCCAAGGCCTGCTACGACTTTACGCGCGCCCAAAAAGAAGTCCTGGCGCTGGCCAATGTCGCTAACAGCGTGGAATCGATTATGGGGATGCTGCCGTTTTGAGGACTATGTATGTTTGACGCCAACAGCCGTTATCTGAAGGTCCCGACCTACGCGGTAAAAGACCATCGCGGGCGGGTGGTCAACGTGGTGGAGACGCCGGCCGACCCCAATGAGGGCCTGCTTGGTATTCACGTCCTAAGGCAGGGCGAGCGCCTTGACCATCTTGCCTACAAGTATCTGAACGATCCGGCGGGGTATTGGCGCATCGCCGAAAGGAACGAAGTCATACTGCCCGAACAGCTCAGTGAGAAACGCGAAATTGAAATTCCTGGGAAGAGCGGTTAAGCCGCATAGCTAATGGGTCTTGGAATCGCAATTGAAGTTGGAGGCAGCCCCGATGCGGATCTTGCAAACGCAACCTGGGTTGAAGTGACCGAACGCATGGGAGAGATGACCACTTATCGCATCCGCTACGATTTCGACATCAGCACGGGAGACTTTCCCCTGCTGGCCGATGGCCGTATCGATGCCGGTTCCGAGCTTTCGGTCGTCGAGCCGCTGGGCGGCACGAACAACTGCCTCGTGAAGGGTCCTGTGACCGCGCACCAGGTGCATTTTGCCCATGGCGGCGCGGGTTCGTGGCTTGAAGTCCATGGCGCCGACAGCTCCATCAAAATGGATCGCGAATCGAAGGCGGCGGTGTGGTCGGAGGTTTCCGACAGCGATGCCGTCAGTTCCGTGCTCAGTCCGTATGGCTTCACCGCCGACACCGATTCCTCCGACGCTCAGCATGCCGAAACGAAGCACGTCCTGATCCAGCGCGATACCGATTTGCAGTTCGTGCGCCGCCTTGCGCGCCGCAACGGATTTCTCTTCTGGATCACGTGCGATGGCGAGGGGACGGAATCGGCTCATTTCAAGCGGCCGCCGGTGGATGGCGATGGCGATCCCGAGCTGATCGTCAACCTGGATGGCAATAATCTGCAGTGGCTCGACCTCGACTGGGATGTGGAACGCCCCACCAGCGCCACAGCCGCCGATGTGGACCCGAGCGACGCATCGGATATCGACGGCTCCGTTCAGAAATCGCCACTCACCTCTCTGGGAGCACAGGCGCTGTCGGACATCGTCACCGATACGCGATCGATTCATATGATCGCGCCGGTGGATGATTCCGGCGATCTGCAAAGCCGCGGCGAAGGCGCGCTGATTGAGGCCGGATGGTTTGTGCGGGCGCGCTGTGAAACCACGCTCACGGCCCTGAAGAAGCTGGTTCGCGCGCACACCGTTGTGAAGGTCCGTGGACTCGGATCGCGCCACAGCGGGAAGTATTTTGTGGCAGCGGTAAAACACACCATCGATCAATCCGAGCACCGGATGGAAATCGAACTTGTGAGGAACGCATGGGGAAGTTGAAATGAGCGATACCGAAACGATTCTCCAGTGGATTCGCAGCCGTTACTTCGGTAAATACCGGGGCACGGTTTCGGATAACAGCGACTCCACCGCCCGGGGCCGTCTGAAAGTTAAAGTGCCCTCTGTGCTGGGCGACGTGGAGCTGTGGGCCATGCCTTGTGTGCCCTACGCGGGTTCGAAGGTGGGCTTCTTCACGCTGCCCGAGGCTGGCACCGGTGTCTGGGTGGAGTTCGAAGCGGGCGATCCTTCCTATCCCGTTTGGTCGGGATTCTTCTGGGGAGATAACGACCTGCCTTCGGAGGCGTCCGGCGCATCCACCAAGGTATGGAAGACGGCAAAGGTCACGATCACGATCGACGACGATGCGGGCAGCATCACGATTACGAATGAGGACGAGGCGACGATCACGGTATCGGACAGCATCGAGTTAAAAGTCGATCCGGGCACAGTAACAATTGCTACCGATTCCGTCACTAGTGAATGTGGCACCGGCAAGGTTGAAATTTCCGCGACCGGAGTCAGCATCGACGATGGCGCGCTCCAGGTAATGTGAAATGGCAGGAAATACTTTAACCACGCTCTCGAGTCTGCAGTGCCCCCATGGGGGAACTGTGACCATCGTCAGCAGCAACAGTAAAGTGCAGGCCGTGAGCGGCTTCATCGCCACAGCGAGCGATACCTTCACCATCGCCGGCTGTCCGTTTCAGATTCCGGCCACACCGCCCATACCGAGCCCGTGCCTGACCGTCCAATGGATCGTGTCCGATCTTCGCGTCACCGTGAATAGTCTGCCCAGCGTGAGCCAGGGGAGCACGGGCCTCTGCCTGAACGCCCAGCAGGCGCCCCAGGGTCCCGTCGTCGTCGGAACGGCACAGGCGAAAGTGAGCAGCCAGTAATGCCCGCGCCATTCACAAGTATCAAGTACCCGATCGGGATCGATGCCGGTCTCGGGCGTCTGGCGCAGGAGACCGACTATGCCGCGCACGTGGAACAGCTCATTAAACAGGTGCTCTTCACCAGTCCCGGCGACAGGATCAACAGGCCCGATTTCGGGTGCGGTCTGAAGCGCATGGTGTTCGCGCCCAACAGCGATGTGGCGGCGAGCCTGGTACAGGTCTCTGTGTATGAGGCGCTGACCAGGTGGCTTTCTTCCGTGATCGACGTTTCGAGCGTGAAGGCGACGGCGGAGAATGAAACGCTCTCGGTGGCCATCGCTTACGTTCTCAAGGCGCGGCAGGAGCGAAAATATCTCAACCTGCAGGTGACACTCTGATGGCCGTGCCGGATCGCCTGGAATTACTTCTCGCGCAGGCTGCCATCACGGGCATCGATTTCGTTTACGTCTATCCCACGCAGACCACGCTCGATGTCTATTTTCACAACAGCCCCGCCGCGATCATAGGCGCTGTGGCGCCAGCTGACATCCGGATCTACAGCCCGAGCGGCGGCGAGAGTCTGCCGGTGGTTCCGGTAAAAAGCCTTTCGTGGAATGTGGTGAATGGCCGGGACGTGCTGCGCGTCATCACCACGTCCCCGGGCGACTTTTCGCGCTACCGCTTCCATCTGGAAAACGCCGCCGTTGACCGCTATTACAACGACGTCTGGTTCTCATTCAAAGCCAACTGCGACAGCCTTCTCGATTGCAGGACGCCTGACCATGAATGCCCGCAGGAGACCCAGGTCGATTTCCCCGTAGACTATACCGCGCGCGATTTCTGGAGCTTTCGTCAGGCGCTGCTCGACTATGCGACGCAGCGCTACCCAACCTGGAAAGATCGCCTCGAAGCCGATGCCGGCAACATGCTCGCCGAGGTGATGAGCGCGCTCGGCGACGAGTTCGCATACATCCAGGATCGCTACGCTCGCGAGACATATCTTGAAACCGCGACGCAGCGGCGTTCTATCCGCAGACTGGCGTCGCTGGTGGATTACCAGATCACCGATGGCCTGGCAGCGCGCACCTGGCTCGATTTTCAGATGAAGGCCGACGACAAGATTGCCGCGGGTACGCAGGTTTCCGAACCCGCCGGGCAGGTGGTGTTCGAAGTAGGGCAGGGGCTTGCGGAGTCTTTTCCGCCCGAGGCGCCGAAACTCTACAACGCGTTCCTCGTGCTCAATCGATTCCTGCCGCACATCTGGACCGATACCGATGAATGCCTGCCCGTGGGCGCTACGGACATCTTTATCGAGAACAACCACGCGGCCGATATCGTGTTTGACGACACGTCGCGAATTCCGCCCGGCAAATGGATGCTGCTGCAGACGAACCCGCCCGACCCTGCCGTGCGTGCGCGCAACTGGATGATTCGCGTGATCAAAGCGGAAGACACGAACGATCTGGTGATTGGGGCTCCTGTCACGCACCTGACGTGGGAAGCCGACCAGGCCACGCCCTGGGAAATGGACATGACCTTCCTCGAAATTCACGGGAACATGTTTCCGGCAACGGCCGGCGCGACCACACTCAATACGCGATTCATCGCGGGGCCGAGTGACGATGCCGCGGATCACCCTTCCACGGTGGAGCGCATCGGCCCCGGCAATTCGTTGCTACACCGGTTCAGCCTGCCGGGGTCCGATCAGCAGCCGGTTGCATGGCTTGGCGACACGCCGCAGGATGCCGTGCCCGAAGTCCGCTTGCGCGAAGTCCAAAAGGTGGGCCTCAAATGGACGCCGGTTCCGAACGGTGGGTGGGACTGGCGGCGCGCGCTGATCGGCGAAGTTTCCGCGCAGGCCAATGACACGGTGTTCACGCTTGACGATGGATTCTGGCGGCGCGTCGTTGGGTATCAGCGTATTGGGGGCGAAGTGGTGCATCGCGACTACGCCTCGAATGATGGCAAGACGGTTCGCTTCGGCGACGATGGGTTCGGGCTCACGCCGGGCGACGGGACGGTCTTCGAGGCGATCTTCCGGCTGAACAATGGCGCGATCACCAATGTTGCCGCAGGTACGCTTTCGAAGATGGCTGTTAAGCCAGGCACCGTGGATACAGTGACGAATCCGATCCCGGCTACGGGTGGCGTGGATGCCGAAAGCAATGCGCACATCCGCCAGAATGCGCCACAGCAGTTCCGCTATCTCACCTACCGCGCGGTGCGGCCGGAGGATTATGCCGAAGCCGCCGACCGGCTGCCCTTTGTGCAATCTGCCGGTTCGGCATTCCGCTGGACGGGCAGCTGGATCACGGCATTTGTGACGCCGGATCCGAAGGGCGCATTCTCATTGACGGCCCCGCAGCGAACGGACCTTGAGGCGCAGCTCGATCGCTTCCGTCAGGCGGGCCGTCCGGCGGACCTGCTCAATCCGCACTACGCGACTCTCGATCTGCAGATCACCGTCTGCGTAATGCCTTCGTCCTATCGCGGGGATGTGGAGGCCGGTGTGCTCAAAGTCCTGTTCGGCCGCGCCGGCTTCTTCAATCCCGACAATTTCACCTTCGGCACGCCGCTTGAGCGTTCCGAACTCGAAGCCATAATTCAGGGCGTACCCGGTGTGCGCGCCGTCGAGGGTATTCAAATCCGGCGCCGTGGCTGGTTCACATGGCGGACGTTCAGCGAGCTCACATTTCTCGTGGCCAAAGATGAGGTGATCCGCGTGGAAAATAACAGGCTGCTGCCGGAGCGCGGTTCCGTCAAGCTCATCTTCGAAGGCGGCGCCTGATATGAACTGCCCCTGCGACACTATCGTATTTCCGCAGCCGCTCACCATTGCGGCCGGTCTGGACGAACTGCCTCTGCAGTTCGCCACCTTTCCGGAGTTCCGCACGGCGATGCTCGATGCCATCACGCGCGAGCCCGCGCTTTCCATCTGGCGCGCGCGTTCGAGCGACGATTTCGGCATCATGCTGCTCGAAATGTGGGCGTATGTCTGCGATTCCATCGCGTTCTATCGCGAGACCATCGGCAATGAGCAGTATGTCCGAACTTCGCAGCTGCGGCCTTCGCTTCGCAAACTGGTGGACCTGCTTGGCTACATTCCCAGGCCTGCATCATCGGCGACCGTGGACCTGGTGGCGCTGGCCGACGGTCGTCAACCTTTGATTCTTCCGCCGGGCACGGCTTTCCGATCCGGGGCGTTCCCAGGCGGCACGCCGCAGGTGTTTGAGCTCGATGCCCCCACCAAAATTCATCCACTTCTGAATAAGTGGACGCTCAACAGGTCGAGACCACAGACCATCGATTCGCAAGAAGGCTTTCCCCTCATCAATTACAGCTATGCCTGGGCACTGCCTTCGGCAGTTTCGGTCAAGGCTGGGGGGATCCTGGTGGTCGCGACCACGAACGGCGTGGCGGCCGTAGCGGCGACGGTGACCTCTATCACGGATTTTCCCGCGCAGGATGGCGTCAAGTACAAGCAGATCAACTGGTCGCCTTCACTCGCGCTATCGGGTTCCATTCCGATCGCGAACGTACAGTTCACCAAGCCAACGCAGAAGGGAGGCCTCTGGAAGCAGGCCGTGCAATCGGGCGACGGTCCGGTGATTAGCGGTACCTCGATCGTGCTCGATGGCCTCTACCGCGGTATTGCGCCCGGGTCTATGGTTGTCCTGCAAAACGGCGCGAATCTTCGCTGGTTCCGATGCTACACGTCCGAACAGCCCCGCAAACTCGCTAAGGGCGGTGACATTACTTATACCGACCCTGTATCGAAGAATTCAACCACAATCTCACCGCCGTTTCCTCTGACGACAGTCACCGTTCTTACGCTCGACGCCGATGTAAATGCCGCTTCACGCCGCGGCGGCTATGGCAACTGGGGTTCGTCGGAGATTGCCAACATCGTGCTTCACTATGCGTTTGTAACGGCTGCGCAGGTGACCAACCCGTTTTTCACGACGCTGATTGCAGGCGATCCGCTGGGCGTGCAAGTTCCCGCAGAGCCTCCGGCCGATGGCAGTTCCTCGAACGAATTCATGCTTGAGGATAAGAACGGAGTCGGGCTTGAGATCACGGGATCGCTCGACTTTCTCAGCGGCACGGTAACGCTGGGCCAGTCCTCATCGATTAGTAAAACGCTGATCGTCCCGGTCACTATGTACGGCAACATCGTCACCGCCAGCCGTGGCGAAACGGTGCCTTCAGAGTTCCTGGGCGCGGGGGACGCCAGCGTGGAATACGCCACGTTCACTCTGAAGAAAAAGCCGCTGACCTATACGCCATCGGCCACCGCTGGCAATGAGACCGGCGTGGCGAGTTCCCTGAAAATCTGGGTGAACGGGCTCCTCTGGAGTGAGACGCCATCGTTCTTCGGCCACCCCGTTGAAGACCAGGTTTATACCGTGCGGCAGAACGACAACGCGGAGGCGGTGATCACGTTCAATGGCAGGCTTTCAACCGGCGTGCCTATCGTTGCTTCCTATAGATTTGGCGGCGGTAGCGTCACACCGCCGGCCGGGTCGATTAGTCAGATCGCGAAGGCTGTCAAAGGGCTGAAGAGCGTTCGCAATCCTGTTGCGGCCTCGGGCGGCGCGGACGCGGAAGCGGCATCGAACCTCTCTGCCAATGCTCCGAAATCGGCGCTACTACTGGGCCGCGCTGTCTCTATAGACGACATGCAGGTGGCCGCAGCCAACATCGCCGGCGTTCGAGCCGTGCAGGCCGAATGGCGCTGGAACATGCAGAACCAGCGGCCGGTTGTCCAGATCTGGTATGTGGGTGAAGCCGGCGTGCAGAAGAATATTCTGCAAACTCTGCAAAACCTGAGCGATCCCACTACGCCATTCAGTGTGGATGAAGCCCTCCCGGTATCAGCGAGCCTTTCGATTTCCGTCGAGACGGATCCGCGTCGCGTTGCGGTTGATGTCGCGACCGCGGTGAGCGCGGCACTGATGGATAAATCGACCGGCCTGCTTTCGCCGGAGCGTATCGGTATCGGCAAGACCCTGTTCCGCAGCGTAATTTTTGAAACGGTTCTCCAGATCACGGGCGCGATCGCGGTGGATGGTTTGCTTTGGTCCGGCAAGGCGTTTCCCGATTACGGGATCAACCCCGGCTCCGGCAAATACTTCGATTTCGAGAACGGGATTCTTTCCGTGAACGGGGAGGCGGATTCGCATGTCGCGGCCAGCTAACGATCTCTTCGAGGCTTATTACACCGAAAAAATCTGGGAGTTGATCCCGCCGTTTTATCGCGACGAAGACGGCCTTGCCGATAACCCCGGAGTATTGCGCGGCATCGTCCACATCATCGCGCAACAGGCCGCGCTGCTGCGCCGCAATACGGACAGGCTGTGGGAAGACGCGTTCATCGAAGACTGCGACGACTGGGCCGTTCCTTATATTGGCGACCTGCTCGGCACACGGCTGGTTTCCGCGCTCGATACCCGGGGCCGCCGCATCGATGTTGCCAAGACCATTTACTATCGGCGGCGTAAGGGAACGCTGCGCGTCCTCGAAGAGCTGATCAGCGATATCACAGGGTGGGAGGGCGTAGCGACCGAAGAATTCCGCCGTCTGGCGCGGACGCAGCACGCGCTCGATGCGAAGCCGGCGGGGCTGGGCGGCCACTTCACCAAAACACCTCCGGGTGGTTATGCCGATCTGCGCAAGCCGCGAGGCGCCGAGCTTTCATCGGGGCCGTTTGACGAATACTTTCACTCCGCCGATATGCGCCGGAACAATGGCGGTCTCGATGGGCGATTCTCGATCCCTAAAATCGCCTTCTGGCTGTATCGCATTCCGTCGATCAAACTGGCGGGCGTGATGCCCATGCAGGGCGTTAAACCGCAGCAGTTCACCTTCGATCCATCGGGCCGTGAAATCGCATTGTTCGCGCCGCACGGACGCGAAGAGAGCTTCGACTGGGATCAGTGGCGCTCGCTGCGGGAATGGGAGACGCCGGCGCCGATTCGCTGCCGGCTGCTCGCCGACGCGCAGTTCCTGATTACCCCAACCGTTGTGGCTGCGCTGGTCACCCTGGGAATTTCTCCGGCGGCGGCGGCCGATCTCGCAAAGCTCGATGGGTTTGCGCTCGATAGCGAAGCGACGCTGCGCAATGCTCTCGCGACGCTGCCTTCGAGTGCGGAACTGCTCGCCGACCCCGCATTCACCGGTCTTTTGCAGGAAGCGCTCATTCAGGATTCCGGGAAAAGCGCGCTGCTGACCAGCTTCGTAAAGCCAGGTTCGAACGAGCCGAAATCGATCCGCGTCGCTGTGGGAGCGGTTGAGGTTTCCAGTGACCGGATGGTGGCTGGGCACCTCGGCGTCGCCGCTATCACGGCGCCGGGCAAAGATCTCGTCGTCGATGCTCAGCACGGAGCCATGCTCTTTCTGAACGCCGCGCCGGCCGCTCCTGTGACCGTCGACTACTTTTACGGCTTCCCGGGCCCGCTCGGCGCCGGCGGTGATGACCGCGGCGATGGCCTGCTCACTGCCACTGTAGCCGTGCTCAACGGTGGCGGCGCAATCGGCGCCGGCGCGATGGACCCCGGCACCGCTGCCGTTGCCGGAGTGACCGAGTTCGGCGACAACTCCACCTGGACCGGCCCTTCCATCGGTCCCGTTAACAGCGCGGTTATCGAAGCCGCGAACCTGCATCGGCCTTACCTTCGCCTCACCACGGACTGGACCATCACGGCCGCGGCGGGTATACGCGCTTCCCTGACCATCGATGGTCTGTGGATCGGTTCCTCCGGTGCATTCAACCTGATTCTGGCGGGAGACTGGGCCACGGTTACCATCCGCCGCTCGACTCTCGACCCCGGCGGTGTGGACGCCTGGGGTAACGGGATCTTTCCCGTACATCTCGTCGTAGCTGGCGACATCCAGGAACTTCTCATCGACCGTTCCATCACCGGTCCCATTCATCTGGCCGGAGCCGGTGTGGTGGATTCCATCGTCATTCAGGATTCGATCGTGCAATCGATCAATCCCGCGACACCGGCCATCGACCTGCCCGCGAGCAGCGCGCAGATGTATCGCACCACAGTTTTCGGAGCTGTCAACTATGACCGGCTGTACGCGTCCGAAACCCTGATCGCAGGCGTGGCCACGGTGGCGGACACACAAGATGGCTGCTTCCGCTTCGGGGCCGCGCAAACGGGCAGCCGCATACCGCATCCGTACGAGTCGCATTACATTGATGAATTCTCAAGTTATTTCAGCTCGCGTGTTTTCGGCCATTACGCTTATGCGCAGCTAAGCCAGAGCGCCCCGGCGTACCTGCTGAAGGGCGCCGAAAATGGATCGGAAATTGGCGCTTATTCGAGCCTGCTGAACCCGATTCTGCTCGACAGTCTGAAGGCCAAGGTCGAAGAATACCTGCCATTCGGACTGATTCCCATATACATCTTTGAGACCTAGGAAGAACGGCAACCCATGTCTACTATCGATCTTTCGCGTTCCGCTACGGATTTCAGAAAGCACTATAAGAGCGTTTACGCCCAGCAGGGCAGGGTATTCGTAGACGACGACCATAACGAGAACGAAAGCGTTCACGGTGAAGAGGCGCGGAGCGAAATTGTCGAAATCGTGGGACCGGTGGGTGCTCCTGGCGACGGCTTTCTGCTCTCGAATCCACGCCTGACGGGCGGCAAAATCGATTTCGATCTCGCCGCGGGCAGCCTCTATGTGGGTGGCTACCGGCTCAATCTGGACGCCCCCACAACGCTTCAGAAGCAGCCCGACTGGCTCGAAATCTTCGGCAGTGCAACGCTCAACGCTCCCACCGCCTCACGCAGCGATCTGGTCTACGTTGAAACCTATCTGACGCCTGTGAGTTCGGTAGAAGACAGCGAGACTTTTGAGGTGGCTCTCGGTGGCCCCGATACCGGAACGCGTATGAAGCAGATCGAGCGCGTCCGGATCTTCACGGGCTTCGCGGGCACGAACTGCCAGGATGGATGGAAGGCGCTGGCGGCGAACTTCAAAGCCGGGAAGCGCGGAACGCTGAATTCCGAAAACGAGCTCATTCCGGACACTCAGCTCACCATCGGGTTCGCTAAGAATGGCACGGATGACGACCTCTGTTCGCCTCCCATAGCGGGCGGGTATCTGGGTGCGGAGAACCAGGCTTTGCGGGTTCAGATTGTCGATCAGACGCATTTCACCTGGGGCTTCGACAACGCCGCGCCGCTCTATCGCGTGAAGGTCGATTTGGTGAAGGGGTTGCTCACCCAGGTCACGATGCTGACTGAACCGAAGGATCAGGCGCACTGGCCCGCCGCGGGGCAGGTGGTTGAATTTCTGCCCTGGTCGGCCGTGCTTCCAAACAATGAGAAGACGGCGGAGATCTCGGGCTTTCTCACACGCGTGGCTTCTTCCTACGACCCGGGTCTGAAGCAGTTCACAATCGACCCTGCCAGCCCTGTGAGCGCGACCTTCGGACTCGACTGGAAGAAGCGCGCCGATGCGGGCACGCTGGCCCCGGGTGCGGGCGACGTCTTCTTTTACATGCGCGTCTGGAACCGCGGAGGAGATACCACGTCACCGGTCACCATCCCGTTCGTTTCGGGCGCCCCTGTGGATCTTCTGGGTACCGGACTGCAGGTGACCTTTACGGGCAACGACCGGCCGTTCAGCGATTACTGGATCATCGCCGCTCGTCCGGATTCGCCCAACCTGGTGGTGCCCTGGTCGCTGCAAACGGGCCGGGCGCCCAACGGCTACCGGCACTTCTTCGCGCCGCTGGGCGTTATCCAGTGGACGGTTACTGGCGGCGACGCTGTCGCCGGCAAGGTCATTGACGATTGCCGGCAGCCCTTTCTCCCGCTGACCCGGCTGCGTGGCTGCTGCACTTTCACGGTGGGCGATGGCGAAACCAGCTTCGGAAAATTCGTCAGCATTCAAAGTGCGATCGACGCTCTTCCCGCAACGGGCGGAGAAATCTGCATACTGCCCGGAACCTACACGGAGAACTTCCATACCATAAACCGGAAGAACATCAAGATTCACGGCTGCGGCGCCAGAACAATTCTCAAGCCGAAGGACCCCAATCTTCCGGTTTTCTTTATCCAGGATTCGCAGTTCATTTCTCTCAAAACCGTGCAGATCGTTTCCAGTACTTCGATGTCGGTGGCCATGCTCAGCACCCTGACAGCGATTCTGCAGGGCGGCGCATGCGACCACATTACGATTCGCGGTGTCGATTTCGAGATCCGCGATTCAAGTGCGATCGGATGCTTCTATGCCACCAATGTTCTGATCCTCGAAAACAACATCCACGTCAGTCCGCTCGCCGGCTCGCTGCTGGTCACGTCGGCCGCGGGCATGATGCCGGCCATCCTTCTCTTTGGCGAGATCGTTGAGATCGCACACAACCGCATCGTTGCCGACGCCACTTCGACGCTGACCACCGCCGCCGGAGGTATTCAGCTCTTTGGCATCTGCGAAGCCATCCGCATCGAGCACAACCATATTGAAGGCGGCAACGGCAATGGCGTCACACTCGGGGCCGTGTTCTGGATTGATTCTACGGCGGACCCGGTCACGGCGCTCGGCACAGGCTGGGGCTTGATCATAATCTCCGGCATCTGGATCGACGCGGGCGGCTGCGTCCACATTGGCGGCGGCGGCAACCCTCCGAAGGGCAGCGATGGCAATCCGCAGATCCCTGTGGCATGGGGCTTTTTCCTCGATATTCGCATTCTCAATAACGACATCCTGAATATGGGTCAGGGCGGGATCGGGTCGCCCGATCTTCCGGCCGGCACCGTAGGTCTGCCCATCGTCGAAGGCATCGAGATCTTTCATAACCGCATTACCGGATGCGCCGCGCTCGACCGATCCACAGCCGCGCTCGCCTCGAAGAGCCCGCTCGCCGGCCGCGGGGGCGTGGCGCTCATCATGACCGGATACGCCATCATTCGCGATAACTGGATCGCCCTAAATGGGCCGAGCTTCGTGCCCTCCATCTGCGGCGTCTGGATCGGCCTGGGCAGCGGCGTGGTTGTGGAACGTAACAACATTCTCGACAACGGCCCGCGCATTGAAACGCAGCAGCAGCTGGAAGGTGGCCCCCGTGCCGGAATTCGTGTGGAACTGGCGCTGCCCGCCGCGCCTCTGAATCTGGCGAATGCCGCGGGCTCGTTTGAGACGGAGTTTCCGGCGCTGCGCGCTCACGATAACGTGGTGGTCGCACCGTCGGGGCCGGCGCTCGCGACACTGGCGTTCGGACCTGTCTCAGTTGCCAATAATGAGCTCACGTCCGGCGTGCCCGATGTCGTTTCTCTGAAATCGGCGTGGCCCATAGACAAACTGCGATCCCTGCTGGGAGGCGCTTCCGTTTTCATTTTCAATCTCGGCACGCTTTCCGAGATATCGAGCACTGCCGTCGATTTCGCAACCGCCGGGCTCTTCCAAAATGCCAAGGCGGGCGGGGACTTTACCAAATCCGTAGCCCCGAATTTTACCTCGGGCGATATCCTGTTCAACGACAACAGAGTCCTGCTGAATTTCCCCGATTCCGGTCAGAACGCGATTGCCAGTTCGGTAACGCTCTTCGGGCTTGCCGATATCGGCGCGGAATGCAACCAGTTGACCGCGCGCACCGGCAATCATTTGCTGCTGACCAATGCGCTGGTGATCGGTTTCTCGCTTCGCTTTGCCGATAACCGATGCCAGGACCGGTTTGATCTGGGGCTTTCCGGCATGACGCTGGGGTTGATGAACGCGACCACCAACAACCAGGGATCGCGGTGCTTTTACGCCGCCGGGAATCTGAAGCTGCTGGTGGCAACGGGCAATAAATCGTGGGTGGATCTGTTTAATACCGACCTGTGCGTGTCCGTTTCGCAGGCCCTCGACAAGAACTTTGCCGCTGCCGGATTTTCGAGCGGAAAATAAACCGCGACAATAAGGAATGATATGGACCCCAATCAGCTTGCCGACATCCTTTCCGCTCCACTCACCAGCGGCCAGACCCTGAAATCGACTGCATTCGACCATGCGGTGGATCGTCAAAGCAATCTTTTAGAAGGTCTGCAGCTCGAGCAGCGCCGCGCCGCCGCCCTGCATGGCCCCGATTCCAAACGGGCGCAAAGACTGCAGGCGTATGTCGCAATTCGGCAGCAGGCGCTGACCGAAGCCCGGACGACGGCTTCACGCGCCCAGGCCCCCGCGCCGATTCCGAATCCGCAGGAATTTATCATCTATGGGTTTGTTTACGGGCAGTCGGGCGCGCCAGTCGGCGATATCGACGTCAGCGCCACCGATCAAAACGGAGCGATCGTCCAAAGCGCCGCTTCCGACGCCACAGGCTATTACGCGCTGCACGTCGGCGCCGCCCGGAGCTCACAGGCACCACCGAAATCCAGCCATCGTGAGGGGATTATTCACGAAGCCATGGAAGTGGCGGAGAAGATCGAAAAAGTTGTAGAGGAAGACGTCTGTAACCAGCACAAAACTCCACCGCCTCCGCCAGCCACCCTGCACCTGGTGGCTTCCGATCGTAAGAGGACATTCCAGATTCAGTCCGCGGAAACGTTTCAGTATGAGCCGGGAAAGCTGGCATACCTGGATCTGACGGTTCCGGTGCAGTCCGCGACCGATTCACCCCGTTAACGCGCGGGATTTCTCGAGCAGTCTCGGCGGATTTGGCGCCACCTCATCCAGGCGAACCACCAACAGCGTCTGATCGTCCTGTGGGACTTCTTTGCCGAGGAACACCTTCACATCCGCCAGAATGGCAGCGCATATGTCGGCAGGCGGCCGGAGCCAGTTGCGCTCAATGGCCGCGATCACGCGTCCTTCCCCGAACTCCTCATCGTTGACGTTCGCCGCTTCGAGAATACCGTCGGAAAACAGGACCAGCAGATCTCCCGGTTGTATCGTCACCGTGGCCTGCTGGTAACGCGCCTCGGGCAGCAGCCCCAGCACCGGGCCGCCTTCATCGAGGCGAATCACTTTGGGGCCAACGCCGTCGTGCCGCACCAGCAACGGTGGCAGATGCCCGGCGTTCACGTAATGCAGGACCCCGTGGCGCTGGTCCGCGTAGCACCAGAACAGGCTGACGAAGCGCTCGAGCGCGGTCTTCATGCAGAGCAACTGATTCAGGCGCTCAGTGGCCTGTTCATGGTTCGCCGCCGCCCCGGTACCGCAACTCGCCCGCACGGCTCCCTGCACCACGCCCATGAGCAGAGCGGCTGGCAGGCCTTTGCCCGATACGTCCCCCAGCAGCAGCGCGACTTCGCCGTCATCCGTGTCGAAAACATCGTAAAGATCGCCACCCACCTGCCATGCCGGAACACATCGGGCCGCAAACGCCAGATGCCGCACTGTCGAGGTGTCGGACGGAAAAAGATCGGTCTGGACACGGCGGGCGAGCGACAGCTCCTCCTCAATGTGTTTCCCGTGCATGTAGCCCGGAAAACGAAGACCGATAATGATCACGGCGGCGAGCAATGCGAACGCGGCCGTACAGCCCAGCACCAGATTTTCCCGCAACATGCCAAACTTGGCGGAGACGCCGGCCAGATAGACGGCTACTTCCACGAACTCGGGTGCAGGCCGGTGACCGCCGCGCCCGCGCCCATCGCCAGCCCCACGCCCGTCGGCGGCCCCACGCCCCGCGTCAGGAGACCGCCCCTGGGGAGGGCCGCCGCCGCGAAGCGGATTCAGGGTGATGAGAACGCCCTCGCGATGCACGATCCGCTCTTCGGGACGTCGCTGAGGGGTGCTGAACATGCGCCTTAATATGTCCTCCGTATAAACCGGAGCGCCTTCCACGGGGTCACTTTGCGCCAGAACTTTCCCCTGACCGTTCAGAATGCGAATCCAGGCGATCTGCTGATGCGATTCCTGCACCAGTTCGCGCAGCACAGGCGTGAGCGTCGCCCATTCGCGTGTGCCTGTCAGCCGGGCGGCGCGTCCAATGGAAAGCAGCCGCCGATCCGCTTCCCGCGCCGCCTCCTGACGGACCAGACTGCTTCTGACGTAGCGGTAGGTCAACACTGTCTGCCCGAGCAGCAGCAGTCCCAGCACGAAGCCGAGAAGAATCGAAATCTTAAACCAGAGATATTTGGGTTTCACCCGTTCGCCTCATCATAATGCAGGCACCGGTACTATCATCAATTTTCGTGGTGGATTCCCTGCATGACCGGCTGGCTGAACTTCGGGACCGGATGGCCCGCGCCTGTGCCCGCGCGCGCCGGGACCCCGATTCCGTTCGTCTCATGGCCGTCACCAAAATCTTCGGGCCGGAGGTGATTGCGGAAGCCCACGCTCTGGGCCTGCGCGATTTCGGCGAGAACTACGTGCAGGAAATGGAGCGCAAAGCCCCAGCCATCGGCGGTCTGGAGGGCATCCGTTTCCATCTTATCGGGCATCTGCAAAGCAACAAGACGAAAAAAGCGGCGCAAATGTTTTCTTCGATCGACACCATCGACGATCCCAGACTCGCGGCGCGTCTCAATGCCGAAGGCAAGCCGCTCGACGTCATGATCGAGCTCAGGCTTTCCGACGAACCTTCGAAAAGCGGCGCTGCCGAAGCGGACCTTCCCGCTCTCGCCGGCGCGATCCGCGCCTGTCCGAATTTAACTATGCGCGGCCTTATGGTGGTGCCGCCGTGGTCGGAAGACGCGGAACTGTCGCGCCCCTACTTCGCGCGGCTGCGGGAACTGGCGGGGCGTCACGATATCGAAGGCCTTTCCATGGGAATGTCGAACGATCTTGAGGTGGCCATTGAAGAAGGCGCTACCTGGGTTCGCGCGGGCACGGCACTCTTCGGACCCCGGAAGCGCGTTTGAAACTCCACGCCCCGCCCCCGGGTTCGCACAGCGGGGTTGCAGACTACGCGGCAGCACTGCATCGAAAGTTGCTGGCGTTTGGCGAGCCGCCTGCCCCTCTCTATCATCTGGGCAATAACGGGCTGCATGCGGAGATTTACCGGCAGTCTCTGGTCTCGCCGGGTGTCATTGTGCTGCACGATGCGGTGCTGCATCATTTTTTTCTGGGCACTCTGTCCCGGGAGGAATACATTGAAGAGTTCGTCCACAACTACGGAGAGTGGCGCCGCCATGTGGCCGACGATCTGTGGGCGGAGCGCGGCAACTCGGCCGTCTCCCCGCGTTACTTCGAATTTCCTATGCTCAGACGAGTCGCCGAGCGCTCCCGGGCGGTCATCGTTCACAACCACGGTGCGGCCAGGATCGCCAGAGATCACGGCGCCCGGGAGGTGCATATCATCCCGCATTTCTTTGAACCCACGGGAGCAGACACCGCGGAGGGCGCAATCTTCCGCCATCGCATCGGGGCGGCGACCGCCTCCCCTCTGTTCGGTATTTTCGGCTATCTGCGGGAAACCAAACGCGTGCTTCCATGCCTGCGGGCTTTTCACAGCTTGCGCCAGCTCCGGCCGGCGGCCGTTTTGTTGATTGCGGGCGATGCCGTTTCCCCGAATCTTGCGCGCCTGCTGGAATCCGAAGCCGCCCAGCCGGGTGTTATCCGGCTGCCGCATCTCACCGAAGCTGAGCTTAGATCGGCCACAGCCGCCATCGATTGCTGCATCAATCTTCGGTATCCGGCTGCCGGCGAGACGTCGGGAATCGCTGTGAGGATGATGGGCGCGGGCAAGCCTGTCATCCTGACCACGGGGCTCGAAAACAACGACATTCCCGAGTCCGCTTGCCTGCGGGTTTCGCCGGGCATTGCCGAAGCCGCCGAATTATTGGACCATATGATTTTGGTTTCCGAATTCCCCCGGACGGCGAAAGATATTGGAAATCAAGCGCGGCGGCATATTCTCGGGCATCATACGCTTGACGCCGCCGCCCGGCAATATTGGCAGGTGATGTGCGCAGCTTCTTCATCCTGATCGCAGCTTTGACCGCGTGGGCCTTACCGCTTTTCGCGGCCGCCCCCGTGCGCGAGTTCGACGTTGCCGTTCCGATGCGCGATGGCGTGCGGCTGAGCGCCAACGTATTCCGGCCCGCGGCGTCCATCCGGTATCCCACCATTCTGTTGCGCACGCCATACGGCAAAGGCCGTGAGCTCACACTAAATTATCTTTCGTTCGTCGAGCGCGGCTATGCGGTGGTGGTTCAGGATGTGCGCGGACGTTATCTTTCCGGCGGCGAATTCGAGCCGATCAATCAGGAAGTAAACGATGGCGACGATACCCTCAACTGGATAGCCGCTCAGCCGTGGTCGGACGGCGGTGTCGGTATGTATGGCGGATCGTATCTTGGCATCGCGCAATGGAAAGCCGCGCTCAGCCACAATCCTCATCTCAAGGCTATCTTCCCTTATGTGTCGGGTGACGACGACTATCGCGACCGCTTCTATTCGCCAGGCGGGGCGATGAAGCTGGGGCATCGCCTGTTGTGGATAGCCGAGAACATGCGCGCGCCGGATTACGTTGAGCCGGATTTTCGCAAGTATATCTGGATGATGCCGGAACGCCTGGCCGATACGTTGGCGGCGGGCCTCCCGACCAGCCTGTGGCAGGAGGTCGCCTCTCATCCCGAGTACGACAAGTTCTGGAAGACCGGGAGCGTGCGCGAGCATTTGAAGGATATTCATGTGCCCGTGTATTCGTTCGGCGGCTGGTACGACAACTACGTGGAAGGCGATCTGGAGGCCTTTGAAACGCTCAGTAAATCGAACCCGCAGGATCGCATCACGGTGGGTCCGTGGCCGCATATATTCAGCTCCCCCTTCGCGTCCGTCACATACGGGAAGAGCGCGACCGTGCCGCTGCGCCCCCTGCAGTTGGGG
Organism: Terriglobia bacterium; assembly: GCA_040003745.1. Lineage (GTDB taxonomy): Bacteria > Acidobacteriota > Terriglobia > Bryobacterales > Bryobacteraceae > BOG-234. The sequence goes on along the minus strand of JBDUBZ010000003.1, from coordinate 7,084 downwards.
TGGTTCGATCGTTGGCTGAAGGGCAGGGACGCCGTCGAGCCCGGGCATCCCGTTCGCATCTTCGTTATGGGCACAGACAAGTGGCGCGATGAGGACGAATGGCCCCTCGCCCGCGCTCGCCCTGTGAAACTCTATTTGAGCGCCCGTAATCACGCCAATTCCATCTATGGCGACGGCGTTCTGGGCGGCGAGCAGGATAAAAGTGCACCCGCGGACACGTTCGTCTACGATCCCGGCAAGCCCGTGCCCACCAGGGGCGGAGCGGTTTGCTGCGACGCGAAAGTGTTCCCCTGGGGGCCCATGGACCAGCTTGCGGTAGAGAAACGGAGCGACGTGCTCGTTTACACCACGCCCCCGCTCGATTCGGACATGGAGGTAACGGGGCCCATCAAGCTTGTGCTTTTTGCGTCGTCAACCGCGCCCGATACCGATTTCACCGCCAAGCTGGTGGATGTTTTTCCCGATGGCGAAGCGCGCAATCTGACGGACGGAATCCTGCGCGTGCGCTACCGCGATTCGCTCGAACATGCGAAGCTCATGACGCCGGGTCAGGTATATCGTCTGAATATCGACGTCGGGGTGACCAGCAATGTGTTCCGGGCGAAGCACCGGATCCGGCTGGAGATTTCGAGCAGCAACTTCCCGCGCTACGACCGTAACCCGAATACGGGCGGCGCCGTGGCCGATGAGAGACAATTGAGGAAGGCGACCCAGACGGTGTATCACGACCGGGACCGGCATTCGTATCTGCTGGTGCCTGTGATTCCGGCCGGGGGCGGGGAATTGACTTCCGGTACTCCTCCACGCTATGTTCCAAAGAGAGTTCCAGCAATGGCGCGGTAGCCAAGTGGTAAGGCAAGGGTCTGCAAAACCCTTATTCGTCGGTTCGATCCCGACCCGCGCCTCCAAAATACTGGGGCTTTACGCGGCTCTACGCCAACAACGGGGGGCTCTAGCCCAACAATGGGGGCACAGGCCGTTTCTGCTGATCAATAACACATTACCCTAACCCGGCTCTATGGGCTCTATGCCAACAACGGGGGCACAGGCCGTTTCTGCTGATCAATAACACACATTGCCCTAAATTTTTTCGGATTCGTTGCAATATATTTGGGCTGCGGGGACAAAGAGAACCACATCAATAAAAACGAGGCGGAGTTTCTATCCTGGTTCTCGTTTTAATCGTATCCGTGAAGTGGTAGTACTATTTCTTTCTGCTACGATGATCACACACTTAAGAACTCGTAAACCAATTCGCGAGCGCCCGATTTTGCAATCACGCAAGAAGGCCTCCTCGTGAACAGGGGACACGATTTTTACCTGTCCAGGTGAAATCAGTGAACCCAGAGCAGCCGGCGGACGCCATCATTCCAGAGACTATTCTCATCGTAGACGACAACCCTGAGGTTCTTCGAACGGTGGTCGCGATCGTGGAGCGAGCGGGTTTCAAAGTGCTTTCGGCGCGCTGCGGAGAAGACGCGATAACTTTGGCGCGCGAGACACCGGGCGAGATCCACCTCCTGCTTTCAGATGTGGACATGCCGTTAATGTCCGGCCCGGAACTGGGGGATCTTCTCAAAGCGACGAGGCCGAAGATTCACGTCATGTTTATGTCGGGCGGAGGGGTGGATGGTAACCTCCTCGTCCTGAATTATGGATGGGCATTTATTGAAAAGCCGTTCCTTGTGAACAAACTGGTCCGCATGATTACGGAAGTTCTCCGCACACCCGACAGATCCCAGCCTGGCGGCAGGGAATTCGACAGCCGCGCGGACAAGGGCAAAAACTCGTATTAACCTGTCGGCAGGCGTTTCCGCGGGGTGGGGATAATGATTTTATGCCTCTCCCGATCGTCCAGGTGGATGCCTTTACGTGCGAAGCTTTTCGCGGCAACCCCGCCGCAGTATGCATTCTTCCGGCAGCCCGCCCTGCAAGCCAGGACGAAGCATGGATGGCGAAGGTCGCCATGGAAATGAACCTCTCGGAGACGTCGTTTCTCGTAGCCGACGGCGATGCTTACAATCTGCGCTGGTTCACGCCCTCGGTCGAAGTCGCGCTCTGCGGGCATGCCACCCTGGCGGCCGCCCATGTGTTGTGGCAGGACGGACATCTGCCGTCGGATAGCGTGGCAAAGTTCCAGACTAAGAGTGGCCTGCTGACCTGTGTGAAGCGGGGCGACTGGATTGAGATGGATTTTCCCACCAGGGTGGAACAGAAAGCGGATGCTCCCGCCCGACTCGCCGAGGCACTTGGCGTTAAGCCGCTCTATGTAGGCCGCAATCAGTTCGACTACCTGGTAGAGGTTCCGGACGAGGCTACGTTGCGGAGTCTCAAGCCGCAACATCATCTTCTGCGGGAACTGCCGGTGCGCGGAGTCATCGTTACGGCGCGTGGTTCCAATGGCTACGACTTCGTCTCGCGCTTTTTCGCGCCGGGGTCGGGGATCGATGAAGACCCCGTGACAGGTTCGGCGCACACCGCGCTCGGGCCCTTCTGGGGTGCGCGGCTCGGCAAAACCGAGATGACGGGCTTCCAGGCATCCGCGCGCGGCGGCGTGGTGAAGGTGCGTCTCGATGGCGACCGCGTAATGCTGGCCGGCCAGGCGGTTACGGTGCTGCGTGGAGAATTGCTGGTGTGATGCGCGCCGGGTCCCAGTGGGCTTCTCCTGATTCTTCTTTGGAATTTCGCATGTGCCGGCACTTGAAATGCCGCTCATCAGCGACGACTACCCCAACATTCTGCAGGCCCGCGCTTATGGGTCGCGCGGGATATCGAAGGAGTGGTATCACGCAGCCAGTCTGGCGCCGCATATAGCCTCGACTCTGCTGCTTTACGCGCTGGCGGCTCAGTGGGAGCCCATGCGGAAAGGCGCGGTCTAGAGGCGGGTTTGTTCGCCTTTCACCAAGGGCGCCAGGAGGTGGTCATTTGATCATCCGCAATGAACGCGCTGGTGCTCTTTCGTGATTTGGATCCGGACGCTGCTTTGCTGCCACGACTCGCAGAAGATTAGCGGTTACGATTCGGCCCGGAGGATTGCCGGCGTAATTCGGGGCAGCAGCAAATGGATGACGAGCAGCGCCAGCAGATAAGCGAAGCCCGCCCACAGGAAAAGCGGCGCGTAGGATTTATGCGAATAGTCGAGCCACCAGCCAATGGCGGGCGCGACCAGCATCCCTCCCACGGCTCCGCCCATACCGCCGAGTCCGACGACCGATCCCACGGCCGGGCGCGGAAAGGTCTCCGAGGGAATCGTATAGAGATTGGCCGACCATCCCTGGTGAGCACCCGCGGCGAGGCTGATGAGCGCAACCGTGAGCCAGAGATTGCCGCCGGTAAACATGATGCATGAGACCGGCGCCACGGCCAGGGCGCACAGCAGCATCGCCCCTTTGCGGGCGCGCGATTGATCCCAGCCGAGTTTGAGCAGGCCCGTAGAAAGCCAGCCGCCAAAGATGGAGCCGGCGTCGGCCACCAGATAGATCGCCACCAGAGGGGGTCCCAAATGCGTGAGATCGAGCTTGTACTGATCGTGAAGGAAGCCCGGCACCCAGAAGAGATAGAACCACCAGACCGGATCGGTCATGAATTTTCCAAGCAGGAACGCCCAGGCCGCCCGTTTCCCGATCAACTGGGAATAAGGAATTTTGACCTGCGATTCTTTCGCGTGATCAGCCTCGATCATCTGCCGCTCTGCGGCGGTGAGCAGTTTGTGCTCGCTCGGCTTGCGATAGAAGCTGAGCCAGACGATGAGCCAGATGACATCAAGGCCGCCGGTGAAGAGGAACGAGGCGCGCCAGCCGAAGTGGGCGGCTATGAGCGGGACCGCGAGGGGGGCGACGATGGCGCCGATGTTCGAGCCGCTGTTGAAGATGCCGGTGGCGAGCGCGCGCTCGCGGCGGGGAAACCAGTCGGCCACGGTCTTGATGGCGGCCGGGAAGTTGGCCGACTCGCCGAGGCCCAGGCCAAAGCGGCAGGCGGCGAACTGAAAGGGCGTGCTCGCGAGCGAATGCAGCATCGACGCGGTGCTCCAGACGATGACGGCCAGTGCGTAGCCGAGGCGGACGCCCAGCCAGTCCATGGCGCGGCCGGCGAAGGGCATCATCAGCGCATAGGCGAGCTGGAAGGTGAAGACGACCCAGGCGTAATCCTTTTCATTCCAGCCAAGATCCTGCTCAAGGACGGGCTTGAGGATGCCGAGCACCTGCCGGTCGACGTAATTTACCGTTGTCGCGAAGAACAGCAGGCCGCAGATAGACCAGCGCAGGTTGGCGCCAAAGACGCTGCGTTTTGCGGGAATCGTCAGACTGTCTGCAGGCATGAACTGAGGCGGCCGCCCGTGCGCGCGAACGTTTCGAAGTTCCCGCGGAACAGACGATTAATATCATGCTTTATGTCGTCCGTGGTGACCGGTCTTCCATCCTCACTGAGCAACCGATAGGAATTGGTGAGGATGGGTGTGAGCGTGCGCCGCGTGTTGCGCCACTTATAAATGACCTGTTCGAGCACGCGGGCGTCGGAATGCTGTGGGATGAAGCTCATGCCCAGCATCTCGATGCGCTCGCGCGTAATCTCTTCGACCACCGAAGGATTGTTCAGGAACCACCAGCAGCCGAAGGGCATCAGGTTGGCGAATTTGCGCGCGTAGACGCAGAGCTCGTGCTGGTTTTCGCGGCTGAGCACGCTGATCAGGAAACGATTGTCCGGGAAGCCGACGGCCAGGCGCTCCACGGCGCGAAGGTCGGCCTTGCCCGCCGCGTCCCCGGCCAGTTTGAGCGCGGGGTTGACCAGATAGCGCACGCCGATCATGACGGAAAGGGGAATACCGAGCTCACGGCAGAGCGGCAGCACCGCTTCGCGCAGGAACAGCGCGCGCGGGCTCTCTTCGGGATAAGCGAAGGTATCGGGCAGCGAGACGGCCATGTAGACGGGTTCCATGCGCTTGGCCCAGTCGGTGAGGAAGCGGCGAACTTCGAAGGCCGACCGGCCCGTGGCATCGGCCAGAACATCGTAGCCCTGCGACCGCAGCACCTGCCAGTGCTGATCCCATTTGTTGAGGATCCGGTCAAGGCGCAGCACGGGATGGAACTGCGGATCGCGGGTGGCGCCTTGTTCCCCGCCTTGTTCCCCGCCTTGTTCCCAGAGAGGGGCTTCGGCGGGATCGAGAGGGTCGTTCGTCATGACCACTTCGGTGATGCCGGCGCGCGCGAAGACATCTTTGATATGCGTTTCGAGCTTGCGGCTGGCGAAGAAGCCGCGGGCGTCGCGAAGGTCGCCGGTGGTGGGCAGTCCAAAGGAGTTGAGCACGGAGATCACGCCCCGTGTGGCTTCGGAAACCGGGCAGTTCTCGATGAACAGAGTCTTCCAGATGAGATCGGCCTGAGCGGTCTTTGAGAGCGCGAAGTATTGCTCGGGCGTGACGTCCGACGACCGGAAGAGTTCGGCTTCAAGGTAGTGATAAGTGATGAGTTCATCGATGCCCCAGAGACCGAGGGAGCCAAGCGATGGCATGAACAGGTGGGTGTGAATATCGATGAAGCGGGCTTCGTTGAGTTCCTGCTCAACGGCGGCGCGAATCTGATCGGGCGCAAGCGGTGTGTAAATCACTTTACTATCAGTATCCGATTTGAGTTGCGCGGCGCAATTCAAATCTGCTGAAAGCAGCGTTCAGCAGAAGCGCAGGCTTCAGTCCGGAGGGGTAAACGTTTGTAAAACGGCCCCGCCAGGCAGCGGGATGGAGTAACTTTAAGGTCGGTACTCCCACCAATCTACTATGAAAACACCACTCCTGGCCCTGTTGGCCCTCGTCTCTTTTTCCTTCGTCGCCGCTGCAGCCGATGTGTCCGGTAAATGGACCGCGGAAGTCCCCGGCCGCGGAGGCGCCGCAGCGACTAACACTTTCACCTTCAAAGAAGCCGGTGCGAAGCTTGAAGGTTCGGTAACGAATCAGCGCGGCGATTCTCCTATTGCCGATGGTAAAGTTGACGGCGACAACATCTCTTTCGCGCAGGTCATGAGCTTCGGCGGTAACGATATCAAAATCATGTACAAAGGCGTTGTCAAAGGCGACACCATCGAATTCACGCGGGAAGTTGAAGGCCGCGGCGGACCGACCACATTCACCGCTAAAAAAGCCAAGTAATCGCGGGAACTTTGCGGGATTTCAACCGCAAAACTCAATAGCGGGATCATACCCAGTTTGTGGCAACACGGCCGCGGGCGCGTGTTGTGCGAATAACCAAAGGATTCGTGCATGCAGCGTTTAACGTGTTGTTTTTTTATTTCCGCGGCTATCGCTTGCGGGGCCGTTCAGTCGGGCGTGGTCCGATCGGGCGGCCAGACCATTCCGGGAGCGGCCGTAACGGCGGAATGCGGTTCGGATAAGATATCTACCGTTACAGATTCCACAGGCCGTTTTGAAATGGGCGGCCTGCCTTCCACGCCCTGTAAATTTGCGGTGGCGATGTTTGGTTTCGAGGCGTCTCAACGCGAAATTGCGGCGTCGGATTCCGCTCTCAACTTCGATCTTCAGTTACAGAAGCGCGCGTCTTTACCGGCTGCGGCATCGACGGTAGCGAAGTCGACAACTCCTGACGCCGTTCCGGCCCCAGCGGCGGCTAAACCTGCTCCCACTGCGGCGGCTGCGGCACCCGCGCCAGGCACCGCCGCACGACCGCAGGGTCCGAACCGGGGCGGCCGGGGGGCACAGGGACCGGCGGTAGTGGCGGGCGGCGGCCGTGGCGCCCAGGGCGCGGGCCGCGGCGGATTTCAGAATCTTAATTTGGTGCAGAACGGCGCTGCCGCGCCTGATAGCGATTTACTAGCTCCGAATGCTCCAGGTGGGGGCGTCGATATTGCGACGGGTGGCGGTGCCAATGAGGCGTTCCTGGTCAACGGCAGCATCAGTCAGGCGGTCGAGGCTCAGGCGGGCGATGGAATTGGCATGGGCGGTCCCGGTGGCTTCGGCGGCGGCGGCTTCGGCGGTCCCGGTGGATTTGGCGGGCAAGGCGGATTGCCCGGTCAGGGCTTTAACGACGGGGCGCCAGGCGGACTGCCAGGCGGCGATGGCGCGGGCGCTCCCGGTGGC
>JBDUBZ010000398.1:0-3299 GCA_040003745.1 Terriglobia bacterium | reverse complement strand
GATTCGACCCACGGGCCGGTCGCGCTCCGAGCGTTGCACGTGGCGGAGGCCGCGGGAAATGTGGAGCCTGGCGCGAGCATAGCGTAATCCCAGAGCCTCACCTGCGCCGTGGACCCATCCGCCCGAATGCAGTCGAGCGTGGCCCAGTCGATCCAGTTGAATTTCGGGGAATCGATGGGCTGCACCCCTTCGCTGTAATGCAGTTGAAAGTTCAGTGTGAGGCCGGAAAAATCGAAGTCGGGAAGGTAGCGAATTGAAGGATGCTCGTAGAAATTATCCGCATCGTAAAGGACCACGACTGCGAAATCCGCCGCATCGCGGAACGTTCCGCTGACGGTGAAGCCATCAGGCGAGGCCGAATGAATCGAGGCTGCGGCTGCGAAGCTGTCGAATCCGCGAAGATAGACCGTACGGTCTGGCTGTAGCTTATTGATTCTCTCTGGCATGTGAGGGCTCCACTCGGGACGATTCTGCCATCCCGCCGTGGAGAATCGGCCCAGCCGCGGGCCGAAAACCCCTCACATTCCGCTCTTAACTGTTAGTATCCGGGCGGCTTATTGCGAAGGTGGCAAATCTTCGCACGGCTGTGACCGGCCCAGAAATCTAATACACAAGAGGCACGTAGCCGGCGGCTCCGAAGAACACATACATCTCGAGGATTCCACCCTGGGTGATCGCATTGGTCGCCGTCACGTTCAGAATCCAGGTGCCCGCGCGGTACACGCCGAGCTTGTCGTAAGTGGATTCATCCCAGTCGCCAACGACTGGAAGGTCTCCCGCCTGGCCGTAAACATAAGTTCTGTCGGCGCCATCGAAAACGTGGTCGCCGTTGTAGTCGATCAGCCACGATCCGTTGCGAAATACCCCGACCTTGCTCGTCCCGGAGTGACTCCAGTCGCCCACCACGGGGATATCGGTTGCCTGACCGAAGGCAAAGGTCGCGTCGCTCAGGCCGGTAGGAACTCCGGAGAGGTGTCCGCTCAAATCGAGAATAAACGTGCCCCGGCGAAAAAGGCCGAACTTGACGCGCCCGGTACCATTCCAATCCCCGACCAGCGGGGTGTCACCGGCCTGGCCGAAGTAGAGAGCGGCGTCGCCCTGGTCATAAACGCCGTCACCGTTAATATCGAGAATCCAGAGACCGTTGCGAAATACACCGATGCGCTTGACGCCCGTGCCCGTCCAGTCCCCGACGATTGGAATATCGCCACTCTCTCCAAAGTTACTGGTGTTGAGAATGATGTTCGATCCGTTGTACCCACTCGTATCCCAGACATCGAAGTAGAACGCGGGCTCGGCCGCCAGGGCCAGGTGGTAAGACGGCGCAATTTTGGTGATGAAGGATGTCAGAGGACTCGCGGCCGAGGCTCCCACGGTTCCGGCCAGGGGAAAGTTCGGAGACCCGGTTGTACCCGTCACCACCACTGACATACGCGAATCGATCGCGATAGCGGTGGCGCTGTCGTTCGCGTTCCCCCCAAGGTAGGTGCCCAGCAGGACCCGATTGATCGACATCCTGACGAAAAAAGCATCCATCGCGCCCCCGACACCCTGAACCTGGCGCATGATCGGGAAGTCGGTCGACATTGTGTAGCCCGCCACATAGAGACTGTTCAAGACATCGCAAGTGATCGCGTTGATGCCGTCGTCGAGTGAGCCGCCGAGGTAAGTCGCCTGTTTCAGCGCGCCCGTCGCAATGGTGTAGCGCGCAAGAAAGCCATCTGTATTGCCGCCGCCGAAAGTAGTCTGAAAAGTCCCCGCGGTTACGGGAAAATTGAGGGAACTGGTGGTGCCCGCGGCGACCAGCGTCCCATCCCGCAGGAGGGCGATCCCATTCACCTGCTCCGGCGCGCCCGGTGAGCCGCCCGAGCCTCCCACATAGGTTCCCTGCAACAAGGTCGAGAGATCCGCGCTCAGGCCGGCCACGAAGCCGTCCTGCCCGCCGCCCGAACGGCTTTGCGCAGCAAGCTTCAGAGGAAGATTTATTGAAGAAGTCGAGCCGCCGAAGAAAACCTGATTCGAGGCGTCCACTTTGATCGCAGTAAGGTGATCCGTTGCGGTGCCGCCATAGTAAGTCAGGTATTGAATCGCGTTGCCGGCTACCGCTAGTTTGGCGATAAAAGCGTCCTGCGAACCCGCTATTTTCTTCTGAAAAGCGCTGGCTGTAGCCGGGAGATTGGTCGAGGTTGTGTCGCCTCCGATAATCACGGCGCCATTGCTGTCAAGCGCGATGGAAGTAGCGGAATCCACCCCGGTTCCGCCGAGATAGGTGCTGAACAGGAGTCCACTGCCGGCTGGGTTCAATTTGGCGACAAAAGCGTCGCGCGTTCCGCTCAGCCTGGTCTGGAAGGCCCCCGTGACAGGGAAATTAGACGACGCTGTCGATCCCGTAACATACGTGTTGTTCGAACCATCCACCGTTACGCCGTAGGCACGGTCGTCGCCCGAGCCGCCAAGGAAAGTGCAATAAATCATACTGCCGCCTGCCGGGTTGAATGCAGCCACAAAAGCATCCACACCGCCGCCGCTGCTGGTCTGCGCGCTGCCGGTGGTTGAAAAATCCGATGCGAGGGTCCACCCGGCCACAATGACGTTGTAGTACGAGTTCACGGCAACACTGGTGATCGTCGTTTGAGATGAGCCGCCCACGTAGCCGCTGAACAGAATCACCGGGTCTACAACCAGCGGCAGAGTTTCGTCGTAAGCCGCGGCCCTGAAACCTATAGAGCCGTCCTCGAATTTGTAGAATTCTCCGGCAACAGTTTGCTTTTGGGAGCCGGTGTCCTGAAACAGGTAAGGCTTGTCTTCCGTGAACCGGCCGGAAGCGTTCGAGACCGTCAGGCTGCCGTCGCTCTCAATTTCAGCGCGTCCATTGAAGCGCAGCCGTATTTCGGAGATGCTCGCGCCGGGCTCCACCAAATATTCCGCCTTCGTGCGCGCCGCATCGGCCTTAAACCGCACTTCAATTCCAGGCCAGACGCCACGGTAGCGTAAGCCTGAGAACAGGGGAAGATTCGTCTTCCATTTATTGGGATCGCCGCCGCGAAGATAATTCGCCGTGGCGCCGGTCGGTTCCACTGCCTCTATCGAGGGACTGGGGGCGCCGCCGACAAACTCCATGCGCTCAGTTGCGGAACCCTGTTGAAAAGTCGCTCCGCCACCTTCGAACCATGCCTTGAAGTTCGGGCCTGTCCCGATATACCGGATGCAGGGCTCAGTCTGCCCGCGATTCTCGACGAACGTAAACGGAAGTTGCGGCTGAGCCGCCGTTCCCGAAGCCTGACAATTCGTCACGCTGC
>JBDUBZ010000099.1:0-11128 GCA_040003745.1 Terriglobia bacterium | reverse complement strand
GGATGCCATCCTGGCCGGCCTGCACGGTAACTTCGTCGCCCTGGTCGAACAGCACCAGCGACCGGTTATCGGCTGCGGAAGGCGGGTGGGTGTCGGCCCAGCCCACGCCTTCAGTCGGTACGGCGAGCGGTCCCGAAGCGTTGCAGAACTTGCCGTCGCCGGCAAAGACATAGGCGAAAGCGTGGCGCGCGGTCTCTACCGGAAGGGTCTTGCGGTGACCGGGAGGCACGGAAACGTCGAGGTAGATGGGGTCGGCCGCGATGCCATCGACGGGTCCTTTTTTACCCCAGAAGCTGCCGCAGACCAGGCGCACCTGTGTGCCATCGTCATCGGTGATGACGGGGATTTCGGCCGCTTTCACCTCCTGATAGTGGGGTGCGCTCATCTTGAGAGCGGAGGGCAGGTTAGCCCAGAGCTGAAAGCCGTGCATGCGGCCCTCGGCATCTCCTTTGGGCATTTCCTGATGGATGATGCCGCTGCCGGCGGTCATCCACTGCACGTCGCCGGGCGCAATGGCGCCGCGATTTCCCATGCTGTCGCCATGTTCGACGGTTCCGGCCAGAACGTAGGTGATGGTTTCGATGCCGCGATGCGGGTGCCACGGGAACCCCGCCAGATAGTCCGCCGGGATATCATTGCGGAAATCGTCGAACAGCAGGAAGGGGTCGAATTCAGAGGTATTGCCGAAGCCAAAGGCGCGCCGCAGATGAACGCCGGCGCCCTCCATGGTGGGTTTCGATTTGATGAGCCGTTTTACGGGTCTGATGGACATGATGGTTTGCTATTTCTCCAGTTTGGCGCGATCCCAGTGGGCGAGGCGCGCGACCGCGCCGTAGGTACTTTCGAGGAATTCGAGCAGGGCGTCCTCGGGGGATTCGGCCTGTCGAACATCGTCATACATTAAGATGAATTCCCCCAGTTTAGGATTCCAGCCCGCCGCAGCCGGCCGGACGGGCTCATTCTCCAGGCCCGCGGGTGATGGCGCCGCGTAAGCATAATAGGCCGGACCAGGCACCTCGCCTCCACCGGGCCAGAAACCGGCGCTGCAGACTTCATGCGAATAAGCCGGGCCTGTAATGACTCCTTTTCGGGGCGGGGCGGGTTCGCCCGAAAACCGCGTGGAGGCCAGATCGAAGCTGCCCCAGAAGAAATGCACCGGGCTCGATTTGCCGATGAACTCGGCGCGGAAACGCTCGAAGACTTTGGCGCTCGAGAGCAGTATGCGCCAGAAGTTGTGGGCCTGCTTCGGATCGTAGGAACGGTGCTTTTGGTCCTGATCGAAGGGTATGGGATCGGCAACTTCCTGGGGCTTGAGGTTAATCGTGACTGGGATTCCGAGTGAGGCGAGCGCTTCCATCACGCCCGCATAGAAGGCGGCAACCGGCTCGGCCTTGAGCGGGCGCAATACCTCGGCGCCGTCGCTGGTCGTGATGGCCAGCCGATGCTTCTGGAAGTCGAACTGGATCTCGAAGATCCCGCCCGGAAATGGTATCGGCCCGGTGGTCAGGCCGTTGGTGTTCACATAGAGGCTGACGTTCCACCAGTGGTTCAGAGGAGGGAAAAGAGCCATGCGGATCTTGCCCACGATCTGGGTCCACATGTGGAGTGTGGTGTAGGTATCCAGCCATGCGTTCAGCGGTAAAGGCGGCCAGTTCTTCGGGTCGGTCACGAGATCAGTTTCGCACCGGATTGCGCGCGGTTGTAAACGAGCCACGCCGACGCGATCACGGCAAACGTGCCTGCCGCGAGTTTGCATTCGAAAAGCCAGATGTTGTGGATCTCGGCCGTGGGGACGACCGAACAGGCAACGGCGAGCACGGTGATGGTCCAGCCGCAGACGGCGCTCAGGTGCCGCCCCACCTTCCATGCGCTGCCGAACATGTAGAGGTACGGAAGAAAGCCGGCGATGACCATCAGCGAAACAAGGGTCTGGTAGGCGCCGCGGATGGTGTCGCCGAACTGCGTGGCGATGAGCAGCAGAGAGGCGATCGCGCCCAGGGTCAGCATCGAGATGTAAGGCGTGGCCCAGCGGGGGTGGATCTTTGCGAATGCGGCGGGTAACAGATGATCCACGCCTGCCGCGAAGGGCATGCGGGAGACCGAAGCACCCAGGCCACCGAACTGCCCGACAGCCGTGGCCACCACGAGCACAGCCATCACCTGCGGCAGCCAGGGGATGCCGAGAACGCGCGCAGCCTCCGTGCCGGCCTGCGCGATTCCATTCAGTTCGCTGATGTTTTCAGGGCGAAGAAGGATGAGCATCGCGGCGGTCGCGGCGGCGTAGAAGAGGGTCACGAAGAGGGATGAGAGCCACGCCGCGTGCCGCAGATCGCGTTCCGGATGGCGGATTTCCCCACCCATCAGGCCCGCCATTTCGAAGCCGGTCATGGCATAGGCGATGGTGGCGAGCAGGCCCATGGTGTCCCAGTTCCAGTCCGGAAGCAGATGGAGCGTTGTGGCGGGTCCGCGTTGGTGGGAGACCAGTGCCGCTACCGTGACCAGAACGGCGGCGAGCAGCCAGGCCGCGATGGCGCCAAGGTTTTCCGTCCACTTGCCGATTTTGACGCCAACCAGATTGGTACCGAGGGCGATCCAGATCGCCGTAAGTGAGGCCGCGAGCAGGGCGGAGCGGCTGGATGCGAGATATTCGAAACGCGGACCCAGAGCCGAGACCGCGATGCTCATGTAGAACATGGCCGCGCTCGGGAACCAGAAAGCAATGCCCATCCAATACACCCAGAATGCGAGGAAGCCGTGCCATGGGCCGAAGTCGTTGCGGGTCCAGAGATAGAGTCCTCCGGCTTCAGGGTTTTTGGCGGTGAGGGCCGCAGTTGCGACGGCGAGCGGGATGAGAAAAAAGAGCGCGGCAAGAACCCAGAGGAGAATGGAGCCCGAGCCGGCATGCGCAGCCGAGGCGATCCAGCGGGTACCCACGATGCAGGCGATGGCGAAGAGGGTCAGATCGCGGAGGCCAAGCTCGCGGCGGAGATTCATGTCTCAAAGATGACGCTGGAGCAGGTGACCGCCGCTTCGGCCTTGATCAATTCGGAGATGTCGACGGTCTGGACGTTGAAGCCTTTGCTGCGGAGAAGCGCTTCGGTTTTCGGGAAGCAGGCAGGCATCAGGAGCGTGTCGTGGATTCGAAGAACGTTGGCCGCGCCGGGCTCGTCATCCGGCACGGGCAGTACCTCAAGGTCGCAAAACGGCGCCAGGTCAAGCCAGGCGGGGTTGGCGACAAGGACCCCATCGCCGGCGAAGCAGCAGGCAGATTTCAGATGCAGACATCCGTTCATGCGGACCGCAATCACACGATAGCCAAAAGGTTCAACGGCAGTGCGGAGCCGATCAATGCCGGCTTCATTCGTGCGGCCGGACAACCCAACATAGAGATCGCGGCCGATGCGCATCACGTCGCCGCCTTCGAGCGTGGCGGGTTCAGTCAGGCGATGTAAAGCTCGGAACGGAGCAATAGCGGCGGCGAGCGTCTCGCCTTCCGCCCGGCGACTCACCGCGCCCATTCTGGTGAGGATGGCGATCTCATCCAGCACGAGCAGTGGATCTTCGACGAACATGGAATCCGGCAGGGCGGGTTCAGCGGGCAGGGAAATGATGTGCAGCCCGAGGCCTGACAGCGCGCGTTCATAGGCATGATGCTGCTGAATGGCGAGTTCGATATCGATCGGCTGGCGCGGCAGCCAGGTGAGTTCGCAGGCGGTGAGCGAGGGGCTTACGGCGCGCGTGAGGGCTGCCAGCATGGGTTCCTCTTACGTTCGATAGGCCGCGGCCTGAATGCTGTAGAGCTCGGCGTAAGTGCCGCCCCTGGCCATGAGCTCGTCGTGACTGCCCATGTCGACGAGCCTGGCGCCATCGAGCACAACGATGAGATCGGCCATGCGGACGGTCGAGAAACGATGCGATACCAGGATCGTTATGCAGCTGTGGGCCGCGGCCGCATAGCGCTCAAACAGCGCGTGTTCGGTCTCGGCATCGAGCGCGGCGGTAGGTTCATCCAGCACCAGCAGCAGCGGCTGCGCGCGCATGTAGCCACGCGCCAGGGCGAGCTTTTGCCATTGACCGAAGGACAGCTCGGCGCCATCGGGCCACGTGGGGCCGAGTTGCGTGTCGAGGCCCAGTGGCAGCCGCGCAAGCACATCGTCCGCGCCGGCGCGGTCTACAGCCGTGAGCACCGCAGGGCTGTCATTCAGGCGGGGCACGTCGCCCAGCCCAACGGTGTGGCGCGCCTGGAATTCGAAGCGGAAGAAATCCTGAAACGCCCCGGCGAGCCGGTCGCGCCATTCGGAAGCCTGCACACGGGCGAGCGGTGTGTCATCCAGAAAGATGGAACCGGAGGTCGGCTCGTACATTTTGGCAAGCAGCTTCACGAGGGTGGATTTCCCGGCGCCATTCTCACCGACGACCGCCACCACTTTGCCCGCCGGCAGAGTCAGCGATACGTCATCGAGAACCACGCGCGAGGTGCCGGGGTAAGTGAACGATACGTGGTCGAGGCGGATTCCATGGTGCAGCGTCCCGGGAACCTTGAGATCGCCCGCGGCTGCGATGGATGCGGCGTAATCCTCCAGCCACGCGAGGCGGCGCGAGCCATACATCCAGAACCCGCGCAGGAAGCCGATCTCGCCGACCGTGGCTCCGATATACGCCGAGAGCCTCGCGCCGGCGGCCAGCACCAGCAGCACACTGCCGGCCGGTGCTTTGAGTACGGACGACACGAAGACGATCGCGGCGACATAGGCCATGCCGAAGATTGCCCAGGCCAATGCGTGCCACATGGCGGAGCCCCAGCGTGTCGCGGCGACCGGGCCATACCATCGTTCCCAGGCGGCGCGGCGTTCGGATATGAGCCAGCTTCCGATGCCGGTCACACGCACTTCTTTTCCGGGAGGTCCGGTCGCGGCGATGGTGAAGAGGTGGCGGGCCAGGCGGTTGGTCTGGGCTCCTCGCTCCTGAGCGGCCCTCTCCACACCAGGCCGCCAGGTGGAAGTCACAACGGTCGGCACCGCAAACACCATGAGCAGAAGCAGCGCCGGATGGATGGAAACGAGCAGCGCCATCGTCACGCCGAGCCGCAGAATCCACCCGATGGTGGAAAACAGCGACATGTACATGTGGTCGAGGACGAAGACCTGATCGCGCAGCATGGCCAGGCGATCGAGATACGCGGAGCGCTCCTGATGGGCAATGGTGGCGATGGAGGCCTGGAGGTTCGCGACATGCGATTCAAGAGCAATGGTGATCTTGTCGCGAAAACGGCGCTGGACGCGGGTGCCGACCGTGCGCAGGAACCACGTGCCGGCGGCAGACAGGGCGAGACCGATGGCCCCGCCCCGAATCAGACCCGGCCTGTGTTGCAGCAGGCCATTGCCGAGGAGCATCAGCCAGAGTGCGAGCAGCGCGTCCGGCAGGGCCGAGATCTGTGACAGCACGAAGGCCGTCATCATCAGGCGCGGCTCATGGCGGTAGCCGAGCTTGCACAACCGCCACATGGACGATAACGCCGGCGGCAGCGGTTCGATTTCGTCTTCAGGAGAGGACGTCATAGGTTGTGGCCTCCTCTCCATCTGAGCTGGTAAAGCGCTGGGCCTGGAGATCGAACATGGTCCGATAGCGGCCTCCGAGGGTCATCAGCTCATCGTGGGTGCCGAGCTCGATGACCCGGCCATGTTCAAGCACGCAGATTCGATCGGCCTGGCGTACGGTGGAAAAGCGATGGGAGATCAGGATGGTGGTGCAATGCCTGGTAGCCGCGAGCAGGCGTTCGAAGATTTCAGATTCGCCACGAACGTCGAGCTGGGCGGTGGGCTCATCGAGCAGGACAACGCCGGCCCCGAGCGAGACCGCCGCGAGAGCCCGGGCCAGAGCCACACGCTGCCACTGGCCGCCCGACAGATCTGTGCCGTCTGTGTAGCCGCGGGCAAGGATGGTGTCGAGCGAAGCAAGGTTGGCAGCCCCCGCGGAATCGAGTGCGGACTGGATGGTACCGTCGGGGGCGCCTCTGGGGGCCACGTTGACACGCAGCGGCATTTCGAGCCGCAGGAAATCCTGAAATACGGCGGTGACTCTGGAGCGCCACGATGCCAGGTCGAACTCGCGAATATTCACGCCATCGATCTCAATGGCCCCGGACTGCGGATCGTATAACCGGCACAGGAGCTTCGCGATGGTCGTCTTGCCGGCCCCGTTCTGGCCTACGATGGCGAGGGACGAGCCGGCGGGAATCGTGAGATCGAAGTGCTCCAGAACAGGAGCGCCGCCAGGATAGCCGAAGGTGACATCGCGGAGACGAATCTCTCGCGCGGGTGTGTTCTCCGCCGAGCGATGGCCGGAAGAGATGGCGCCCGCGGTCCGCATGGCGGGTTCCAGTTTCAAGACAGCGGCAACCGGGGCGGCGGCCCCATCGAGCGCCCAGCTGAAGCCGCCGAAAGCGATCATTGAGACGCCGATCGCGCTCTGGGCCGCGATCACGACTTCCGCCAGACTCAGCCGCCCGGCCGATGCAGCGGCTGCCAGTGCCCAGAAGACCAGAAGGTTGACGGAGACGACGATCAGGACGCACCAGACGACCGGCCGCTCGCGCAGACGCGTCGCTTTATACTGCAGCTCGTGCAGGCGCGTGCGGCGTGCGACAAAGCGTTCGATGGTCCACTGCGCGAGCCCGAAGAGGCGGAGCTCTTTGCTGGCCGGAGGATCGACCGCGAGGCGGTAGGCGTAATCCGCATCGCGCTGAGCGTCGCGCACTTCATCGGTATTGCGGTCGTGCCAGATGGCGCTTTCACGCAACAGCCAGTGCGTTGAAAGCCACGCACTTGTGAGCAGCAGCGACCCCCACCAGGAATACCGCGCGAGGACCAGCGCGGAAGCGATGCCGCCAATCATCTCGACCATGCCGGAGGCGATGAACTCCATCGAGATTGAAAGCGGCGGCCCGGTCATGCCGAGATCGAAATCGCGCGCCACGGTGAGATCGGCGGTGAGTGCGGGGTCTTCGAGATGAGCTATGCCCGGCGGCCTCACACAAGCTTCGGTAAGACGGTCATAGAGCCAGGCGGCGGTGCGGTCGCCCAGGTTATACCCCAGCGCCTGATGGATGGGGCTGAGCACTTGAAGAAGCACGAAGATGGCTCCGGTGAGAGTAAGCGAAACCGTAAGAGAACCGCCCTGCTGAATCGCGCCGATGAGCATGCCCATCGAGATCGCGAAGGCGGCGGGCAGGACACCGCGCAGCAGCAGAGCCAGAAACCAGGCGGCGGCGAGAAGCGGATCGGCCTGGGGGAGCGTGGAGAAAAATATCCACTCTTTGCGGGCTGTGAGGGTCTGTAGCAAAACGTATTCTGGCACAGAAACACCGAGCCCGCGGCAACCCTGGGCACAGCGCCGTAAGCTGTGTTAACTTCGGGTCATGACTACACAGGAAGTTGCAAATAAACTGGTTGAGCTTTGCTCCCAGGGAAAATTCCATGAGGCGATTGAGGCGCTTTATTCAACCGATATCGTGAGCGTGGAGGCGGTCGCACCCCCCGGCGGAGAGCGCGAGATGAAAGGTCTTCCGGCGGTGCTCGCGAAAGGCAAGTGGTGGTCGGAAAATCACGAGGTACACTCTGTCGCAGTGGAAGGGCCGCTTGTTGCGGGAGCCCATTTCGCCGTGACTTTCAAGATGGATGTTACGTTCAAACCGCAGAACAAAAAATTCTCCATGCAAGAGGTCGCCGTCTACAAAGTGACCGACGGAAAAATCGTCCACGAAGAGTTCTTCTACTCCATGTAGCGGTGTAGATTTGAACCCTTATGTTCAGCGACCCAGGGCAGTGGACTTCCGACAAGCTTCAGCCTCTCCGTTCCGTTGGCGACCCGCTTGCGGACGATGTGGTGACCGAACTGTTCGCGGATGGCGGCATCGCATCGATGAACGACCTGATGCGTCATTTTGTGGCGAACGAGTATCCGGTTCCCGCGAGCCTTCCGCGTGTGGTGCAGGATTATCTGGAGCAGTCGCGTGATTTGCCGCCCTGGGTCGACCCCGCCAAGATCAAGGCCGGGGAAGATGTTTTCTGGCGGTTCGGCCCGCAGCTGATTCTGGTTCTTACCTGCTACGGACTGCCATTTTGTTATCTCGGAACCAACGGCGCGCCGGTTCTGGCGATGACCAATCGGCTGGTCAGCAATCCGACACGCCGCATTGTCGAGACCGCGCAACTCGTGGTGGATGTGATGCGGCCGGGCGGGCTTACCAGCCAGGGGGGACGCGGGCGGCTGACCATTCAGAAAGTCCGGCTGATGCACGCGGCGGTGCGGCGACTTGCTCCGATGGCGCCGGGATGGAAAGCGGAGTTCGGTTTGCCAGTGAATCAGGAGGATCTGGCGGGAACGCTGATGTCATTCTCGTGGATCTCGCTCGATGGTCTGGAGAAGCTGGGTGTTGAGCTGAGCGACGACGATCGGGAGGCTTATATCCATTGCTGGAATGTGGTCGGGCATCAGCTCGGGCTGCGGGACGAGTTGATTCCGGCAAATGTGGCCTGCGCGAAGGGCCTGGCCGATGCGATTTCGGCGCATGAGTTCGGACCGAGCGCGGCGGGGCAGGAGCTGACTTCGGCGCTGATGAAGATGATCGCGCACATTCTGCCGGGCAATGCGTTCGATAAGGTGCCGCAGGCGCTGGCACACCACTTCCTGGGCGAGAAGGCGTCGGGCTGGCTGGGGCTGCAACCTTTCCCGATGGCGGAAGTTGTGGCCGCGCCTTTGCGAATTGCGGGCGTGCTCTTTGGGGAAGCCGTTGCGGATTCGGTGGCGATCAGGCATGTTGCCACGCAGACGGGGAAGTTGCTGATTGGGGCGATTCTGCTGGTCGAGCGCGGAGGTAAGCGGCCGAGCTTTGCCATTCCCGCGGATTTGAAGCAGCAGTGGGGCGTGAACTGGACTTCGTAGGTTGACGACGGTTTCAGGGCAGTAGATCCCCAGCAGAACATCGACATCAGTCCGTAGCGGCTTTATAAGAGCTGCGAACCCTGGGACCATATACTTCGTAACAAATTCCCGGCCGCCTCACGCAACCGGCTGGCAGCGGAGTCTCTTGTTTACTTACCTGCCTGTATAAGTGCTCTTATCGCGCCCGATCCATCGTCCCGCTTGACCACCATCAGGACTAATCGCGCGTTGGTTGATGATTAAGCAAATTCATTCTTCACGCCAATATTATGGTGCCGCTGGGATGTTTCAACTTTCGTTCCATAGCCCAATTCACCGAGCAGTTTCAGGATGATATTCTTCGCGACTGCTGTCATACGGAGTGGGTGGTAATCTTTTGCCTAAAAAGGTGCCACTGGAAGACTGCACTCATTAGCAATAAATTGCTGAGATAGTACTTATTGGAGTTACTTGTTAATCGGAAACCGTGCAGTACGTGGTTCCCCAATACGACTTACTATTTAGGCATATTGGAACCGACTTTCCTGGTCTACTTGTGATCGCGGAGGTTGTCAGACATCCAACAAGATCGCACATGAGTTCTCCGCGATCCCTGAAACCAAATCAACGAGCGCGCATCGTGAATAAGCTGGCCTGCTTTTCAAAATACCAACCAGGGATATTGAGGTCTGGCAGCTCGATGAAGGTATATCAACGGTCCAGAATTATTGAACCATCGCTGCTGAAGCTCGGTGGGCGGTAATTATAGTATCGGGCACCGGTGGCATGTTCGTCCGTGGAGTCCCGCACAAACGGAAATAGCTGGAGCGGCCTCCGCCTTGGTTGCCGAAAAGGCGAGACTTGGCTTTGAGATTAACGCCATGTCTATTCGCATTGAGCAGATGCCTGCACCGAGCATGACGGAAGCCGAACTAATGAGTACACAGCCTAAATCAGGATAGTCACCGGGGCCAAAATAAAGATTCCGTAAGCAGCACCCCCGACGACAAGTCAGGACAGCGATGCGATAGTCCTTGTATCCTTTGTCGCGGTCATGTAGACTCATTGCAATTACGGGAGCAACTGCCCCGGTCTTGCTGTGAGGGATCTCTAAAAGGAGCTAGACAAATGAAGTGGACTCGTTGGGCACCAGCGGCTTTTATCTGCGTTGGTTGCGCCATTTTTACGGGCAAGGCCGCCGCTCAGCCGCCTGCCCCACTCTATTACATTCAGACCATCTCGGTGCCCGGCTGGACAAACACCGGTTCTACTTCGGCCAATCTCGACATCTTCGCGTTCAACCCCTATACACGGGTGATGTACGTGGCAGACCGCACGAATCACGCAATCACGGCAATCGACACGATTGAGAATCAGGTGGTCGGGAGACTCGCGGTTCCGGGCAATGCAAGTCCGAATGGCGCGCTGGTCGCTCTCGATCTGCAGAAACTGGTCGTGACCGATGGCAAAAATAATGTCTTCGTCTACGATCTGAGGGTACCCGGACTGGGCCCTGAAATTTACCCGCTGCCCGGTGTCACCGGTGGGACCGACGCGCTCGACTACGACCCGTTAAACCACACCGTGTACGTAATAAACGGGTCGAAGCCCTATTACATGTCGGGAATCGATCTTGCCTACCACCGGATCAGTTCCCAGTTGCTGCTTCCGGGCAGCCCTGAACTGATGCGCTTCAATCCGAACGACGGCCTGATCTACCAGGCCATTACGGACGGAGACAACGCAGGCAAGAACAAGGGCCTCTATGTCTTCGATCCCGTGGCGAACACAATTAAGCTGAAAGTCCTCACGCCGGACTGCACTCCGCATGGAGTGGAAATCGACCCGATTTCGAACGTCCTGCTGCTTGGATGCAACCCCGGCGGCCAAACTGTCGTCGACCTCAACACTGGCGGGATCATCAAAGCATTCCCCAACCAGACAGGTACCGATCTGACGGCTTACAATCCGAACACCCGAAACTTCTACACGGGCGCCGGCGGGAACAACATCGCTTCGACTCCTTGTCCGAAGGATTCCAGCAATAACTACCCGGTAATCGGGATCTACAACGCGCCTGCCGCGGGACAGGTGAATCAGGTCGGATTGCAGTGCACAGGGCGCAGTGCGAAGGGGCCGGGGGTGGATACTCTCGACAACTTTCTCTACGTCGGCACAAGGCAATACCCTGTAAACGCCGCCGATG
>JBDUBZ010000098.1:0-11181 GCA_040003745.1 Terriglobia bacterium | reverse complement strand
AAGATCCTCTACGACATCTATCACGCGCAGATCATGGATGGCGACATCGTCCGCAACATCCGCGACAACTACCAGTGGATCGGCCATTTCCACACCGGAGGCAATCCAGGCCGTCACGATATCGACGAAACACAGGAGCTGAACTATCGCTTCATAGCCCAGGCGATCGCGGACCTCGGCTTCACTGGTTTCATCGCGCATGAATACTCCCCGGCTCCCGGCCACGAACCGATAGCCGCCCTGAGCAAAGCCATGGAAATCTGCGATGTCTGACTCGCTCGCATATTTGAGATTCTTTGAGACAAATCCGCACCGGATGCACCACTCTTTCTGAGCGATCTGCTCGTTAGGGGAGACGTGTTTCCAGATGCCGCTGTTCAAAACCCGTAGCGCGGCCGTGTATGGCATTGACGCTCATCCCGTGGACGTCGAAGTCGATCTCTTCCGCAGCGGGATGGCGCGCGATTTCATGCTGGTGGGTATGCCCGACACGGCCGTGCGCGAAAGCCGCGAGCGGATCAAATCGGCGCTGATGAATTCCGGCTTTGGCTATCCCAGCCAGGCCGTAACCGTGAATCTCGCGCCGGCCCACGTGCGCAAAGAAGGGACGGGCTTCGACTTACCGATGGCGCTCGCGATTCTGGGCGCCATGGGTGCGGTTAAGGGTCTCGATAAACACCTCTCCGTGGGTGAACTCTCGCTCGATGGCGCCATCCGTCCCGTTCGCGGAGCGCTGTCGATTGCCGTCTGCGCGCGTCAGCAGGGCATTGAAAATCTTATTCTGCCTTGCGAGAATGCCGCTGAAGCGGCCGTGGTGGAAGGGGTCAACGTATTCGGTGTCAAACACCTGGCCGAGGTTGTGGCGATGATGGCAAGGCCGTCGGAGTTCCTGCCGTCCAGAAACGAATCGGGCACATCGCGGCAGGTTTACAGCGACGCCATGCCCGACTTTCGCGACGTTCGCGGCCAGGCTACCGCAAAGCGCGGTCTTCTTGTCGCCGCGTCAGGCGGGCACAACATTCTGATGATCGGACCGCCGGGGTCGGGGAAGACCATGCTGGCGAAGCGCTTCGCCGGAATTCTGCCCTCACTCACTTTCGAGGAAGCCATCGAGACGACGAAAATCCACAGCATTGCCGGCGCCCTTCAGCCCGGCGGCGGCCTCGTTTGGGCGCGGCCGTTCCGCGCGCCGCACCACACCATTTCGGACGCCGGTCTGATCGGCGGTGGCACCGGGTCCCCCCGGCCCGGCGAAGTCAGCCTTGCGCATAACGGCGTGCTTTTTCTCGATGAGTTCCCAGAATTTCCCCGCAACGTGCTCGAAATTCTCCGGCAGCCTCTGGAGGATTCGACCGTGACGATCTCGCGGTCGAACATGACCCTGTGTTTTCCGGCCAACTTCATGCTCGTCGCCGCGATGAACCCCTGTCCGTGTGGCTATTATGGCGACCCGACCCGCGAATGCCGCTGCACCCCGGCCCTCATCCAGCGCTATCTCGGAAAAATCAGCGGACCGCTTCTCGACCGCATCGATATCCAGATCGAGGTGCCGGCGGTGCCCTTCAAGGAACTCCGTTCCGGCGAGGTTGCCGTCTCTTCCGCGGAGATGCGCGAGCGCGCCGAACGGGCCACAGAAGTTCAGCGGGCGCGCGGTTACATCAATGCCCGGATGCCTTCCCGCGTGCTCCGGCGCGATTGCGCGCTCGATGCCACGGGCGAACGAACGCTCGAAATGGCCATGCGCAAAATGAGTCTCTCCGCCCGCGCGCACGACCGAATTCTCAAAGTTGCCCGCACCGTCGCCGACCTCGACGCTTCCGAAGCCATCGCCTCTAAACACATCGCCGAAGCCATCCAGTACCGCAGCCTCGACCGCAACTACTGGAACTGAGACAACCCAGTCGATTCAGAGCGGCGCGAAGCGATAAGCTAAAGAGCGAACAGGAGCCATCATGTGCGATCAGGATCATTTTGAAGATGACCGGCGGGAGTACGAAGCCCGCGGGTTAGTGACACGAAAGCAATTCGGCGTCATGCTGGGAACGGGCCTTGCCATGATGCTGCCACAAGTCGCTAATGCCGCGGCGGTAACCGAATCGGACGTCAACGTCACCACGCCCGATGGCGTCGCCGACTGCTACTTCGTGCATCCGGCAACCGGTTCCGCCCCAGGCGTTCTCATCTGGCCGGACATCTTCGGCCTGCGCCCCGCTTTTCGCCAGATGGGCAAACGTCTCGCCGAATCGGGCTACTCTGTGCTCGTAGTGAATCCGTTCTACCGCGCAAAGAAGGCCCCAACCGCGCCTCAGGGCGGAGCCACGCCGATCGCCGAAGTGATGCCGCTCGCTCGCGGTCTCAACGAGACAACGCATATGACGGACGCGAAGGCCTTCATCGGCTGGCTGGACACCCAGCCGTCCGTCGCCAAAAACAAGAAGATGGGCACCCAGGGATACTGCATGGGAGGCCCCATCGCATTCCGTACCGCGGCCGCCATGCCAAATCGCGTAGGGGCGGTTGGCTCATTCCACGGTGGAGGGCTCGTCACCGACCAGCCCAACAGTCCGCACCTGCAGGCGGCGAAGTCGAAGGCCCAGTTCCTGATCGCCATCGCGGCCAGCGACGACACCCGGGCGCCCAACGACAAGGTCGTTCTCAAAGAGACCTTCGCCAAAGCCAGCCTGCCCGCCGAGATCGAAGTCTACACGGGAGCCACCCACGGCTGGTGCCCCCCGGATTCGACGGTGTACAACGAGGCCCTCGCCGAGAAGGCCTGGAGCCGCCTGCTCGTGCTCTACGGAAAAGCCCTGGCGTAAAAAATCAAAGTGTATCGACGATCGCCTCGCGGGTCACTCGCCTGTGGTTGGAAACGGACCGTAGAATCGAATGGAGCGTCCCGATTCGAACTGCATCGTGATTCGGGATCGCGATGCGATGATGCGAAGGATATTCTGTTTCAAGAATGATGTGGCTCCCCGACTGGTGCACCTTCACATACCCCCAGTGCCTGACAAGAGCCTCACTCAGTCGCCTGCCCGAAACGCCCCGGGGCAGCTTCACGCGACGGACAGAACCTCATCGCGCACAAGATGCAGTCGCACGCGCTCGGGTCGGGGCCGATCGAAAAAGTACGCTGCGGTCGCTTCAATCACGTTGGCCCGCAATTCCAACCAGGTGTCGCCCTGTGTGAAGATGTTCTCCGTCAGACACTCGGCACAAAAACCGCCGTCTTCTTCCTGTACGGCTTCGAACACCAACTCGCCCATTCATCAATGATACTGGAGTCGGCATGAGCACGCCGTGAGTTCATGCCGGTCGAAGATTAGGAGCGACATCTCGTGTTTCACCCGATCACGAGTAGTTCCTGCCGTGCATCCGCGGGCAGGCGCGCGAAGCGTTTCCTCCCTGCGGTAGTCGAGAATAAGGGTAATCGCCTCGCGAAGATGAGCGAGGCATTCTTCGCGCGATTTACCCTGCCCATTGGCGCCCGGGACCTCGGCGCAATATGCCACATACCAGGGGTCTTCGCGCTCGATAACAGCCGTGAACTACCCGAAAAATCGCATAGGGGAAATCCACCCCAGCGAAACACTGGTCATCACCACCCCAATAACCAGAATTGCCGCGGCTGAAAAGATCGGCATATAACGAAAGAACGCACTCTCCCCGCCCGTTCGCTCCGGAAAGAAGCTCTTCGCAAAAAGCACCGCCATCCCGGTCGCCATCAGCACAATCGCCAGTCCCAGACTGAACGACACCAGCAGCACCATGCCAAGACCGGTCCGGCCGATGGAAATCGCACTCAGCAGCAGAATCAGTGCCGAAGGGCAGGGCACCAGCCCCCCGCTCGCACCCAGCGCCATCAGGCTTCCCATCGATATATCGCCCTTCGGAAGATGCGAGTGTGTGTGCCCATCGTGCGTATGCGTGTGCCCGTCGTGCGTATGCGTGTGACCATCGTGTGAGTGGGAATGATCATCGTGTGAGTGCGAATGGTCATGATCGTGGTCGTGATGATGGTGCCCGCCCGATTCCAGACTCCACACCCGCTTCCACAACAGCATTCCGCCAATCCAGATAATCGCCAACCCCGAAACAATCCCCAGCACCTTCGAAATCTTGTCCGGCATCACATACTTCGACAGAAACATCGTTGCGATACCCAGCACAAACACGCTGATGGTATGCGTGAACGTGACCATCCCGCCCAGAAATATGGCGTGCTTCGCAGTCCCGCGTTCCCCCACCAGATACGCCGCCACCATCGTCTTGCCGTGACCCGGCTCGAGCGCATGCAGCGCCCCAAACCAGAACGCCAGCCCGATCAGCGTAGCCATCAGCGGCCATGAAATATTCTTCGTACGCAGAATCGTCGAGATGGAATCGTTGCGCTTGACGGTGCCCATCGACTCCCGCTCCGCAGGCCGGACATCCCGCGCGCCCTCCAGGGCCGGAGCCGCCGGTGCAACCGTCGGCGTCACCGCCTGAACCTCTTTTTGGATTTCCGGCTTGTGAACCTGAGTGACACTCTGGGTAAGAGGGCTTGCCTCCACGCTCCATTCGAACCACGCCCGCGAATCCTGCGGCGGAGCCTTGGTCGGATCCCGCGGATACGACGTCAACCCCTGGCTGACATCCGTATCGTCCCGCGAAGCCTTCGTCACATTGGCGCCCGCGCCCGGGCGAATCACAATCTCCCGCCAGCCCGCCCGCGTGGGATAGTTCCCGTCCTCATACTCCAGACGCCCACCCCGCGCCGCAACATGCAACTTCGTGCTGATGCGGAACACCGGCAGATTTCCCGCACCGTCCACAATCGCCAGTTCCGTGCTGCCGATCTTCGCGCTCAGCGGTTTTCCGTCCTCTTTGAACGCCAGCTTCGCCACCCACTCGCGCGCCTGGGCCGCGGCTTTCTCCTCCAGCACCGGACGCGCCGTATCCCGCGTCACGTTCCACGTCTGCATCAGCTCGAACGTGGGAATTTCCGCCAGATCCAGCACATAGGTGACATCGACACCCTTCGCGCCAGGCGTAAGACGAGCATAATGATTCACGCTCAGGTTGCCCATGGGATGTCCGGATATCACCCCACAAAACAGAACCGCCATGAGCACGCCACGGAATCTCATCTTATTGAGCCTACGAAACCTGCCGCCATTCGGATTCCCGCGCACACCCATATCGAAACCATATGTTACGGTAGTCTTTTCCGCCCAAAACATGAATTTTGACCGCCAGGTCGCACGTCTCATAGACCATACCATTCTCAAGCCGGAGGCCACTCGCGCCGAAGTCCTGCAGGTCTGCGCGGACGCCCTCACTTACGAATTCGCCAGCGTCTGCGTCAATTCCGGCTGGGTGCCTCTGGTCGCCGACCGCCTCAAAGGCTCGCCGGTCAAAGTCTGCTCGGTAGCCGGATTCCCCCTGGGCGCCTCCTCCACCGCCGCCAAAGTCGCCGAGACTCTGGACGCCCTCGCCATGGGCGCGCGGGAAATCGATATGGTTATCAATATTGGCGCTCTGAAAGGTTCCGAAACCACCGTGGTCGAATCCGATATCCGCGCCGTAGTTGAGGCCAGCCACCATCGCGGCGCCATCGTCAAAACCATCATTGAAACCGCGCTGCTCACCGATGATGAAAAGCGCCTGGCCTGCGAACTCGCCGTCCATGCCGGAGCCGATTTCGTAAAGACTTCCACCGGGTTCGGCAAATCCGGCGCCACCGTCGCGGATATCGCCCTCATGCGCGCCGCCGTTGGCCCCGTGATCGGCGTCAAAGCCTCCGGCGGCATCCGGACTCTCGAAGACCTGCGCGCCATGGTGGCGGCGGGGGCCACTCGTGTTGGAGCCAGCGCCAGCGTGAAAATCATTCAGGCGACCGCAACTGAATGACGGCTCTTTTCGCCCACCCGCGCGTCGTGACCAATGGCCACGCGAGCTAAACTCCCGGTCAAGTTTCGGGAGCGCAGCGACCTGCTCGATTTTCTCCTGGAGGTCTCGGCCATCACCTCCGAGACTCTCGACCTCGACGATTTGCTGTCCAGCGTTGCGACCATCGTCCACCGCGTAGTTCCTTACGACCTGTTCGCGATTCTGCTCTTCAACGAAAAACGCAAAGATCTGCGGATCCGTTATGCCGTCGGACACCGCGAAGAAGTGGTCCGTAATCTCTCCATCCCGCTCGGAGAGGGCATCGTGGGAGCGGCCGCCGCGCATCGCGAGCCCATCCTGGTTCCCGACGTCCGGTCCGACGAGCGCTACCTGAACACCTCCGATATTGTGCGCGCTGAGCTCAGCGTTCCCATGCTGGCGCGCAGGCGCCTGATCGGTGTCATCGATGT
The DNA here is from genome assembly GCA_040003745.1 of Terriglobia bacterium. Lineage (GTDB taxonomy): Bacteria > Acidobacteriota > Terriglobia > Bryobacterales > Bryobacteraceae > BOG-234. The sequence continues at coordinate 4,840 of JBDUBZ010000098.1, read as the reverse complement.
ACAGTCCACCCGGAAAGACGCTTTCAAGGATTACGACCTCACCATGCTGCGCCTCATCGGCGGGCGCGTGGCCGCCGCCATCGATAACGCCCAGCTCTACCGCCGCGCCGAACGCCAGTACCGCACCATCCGCACGCTGTCGCGCATCTCACATGAATTCTCCTCCATCCTCGACATCGACGAGCTGCTCAGCAAGGTCGCCTCGAGCGTGCGCAGCCTTATTAACTACGATGCGTTCAGCATCCTCCTGGTGGATCCCGAAAGCCAGTCGCTGCGCCATCGCTTCAGCATCCGTTACGATCAGCGCGTCAATATCGACAACATCCCACTGGGCAAAGGCATCACCGGAGCCGCCGCCACCTCGGGGGAAATCGTGCGCGTGCACGATACCGGCGCCGACCCGCGCTACATCGCCTCCCACCCCGATATTCGGTCCGAAATCGCCGTCCCCCTGGTGGTGCAGCACCGCGTCGTGGGTGTGATGGATCTTGAGAGCGAGCGCATGGGCTACTTCACAGACGACCACACCCGCACTCTCAGTCTGCTCGCGCCTTCCGTCGGCATTGCGGTCGAAAACGCGCGGCTCTATCAGGAGATCGGCGAGCGCGAGCGGCTCATGCAGGACGACTTGAAGGCCGCCTTCGATCTGCAGACCGTCCTGCTTCCGCCCGAGGCTCCCGAGATGGAAGGGCTCGAAATTTCCATCGGTCTCCGCCCCGCGCGCCAGATCAGCGGCGACCTCTACGACTTCTTTGAGTACGCCGATTCGCACGTCCAGATCGCTTTTGGGGATTCAAGCGGCAAAGGCGCGGCGGCGGCCCTCTATGGAGCCATGGTGAACGGCCTTATGCGGACGCTCGCGCCCCGTCGCCGCAGCCCGGCCGAGCTGATGAAGGCCATCAACGATTCGCTGGTCCAGCGCAAGGTCGAAGGCCGTTACGTGACGCTGTTGCTCCTCCTCTGGCATCCGCATTCCTGTTCTTTCACCATGGCCAATGCCGGTGGTTCGCCGCCCATGGTCTGCCGCGAGGGGGACATACTCAAGCTGCAGGTGGAAGGCGTCCCCCTTGGCCTGCTGCCGGATCGTCAGTACGAGGAAAAGCTTTTTCAGGCACATAAAGGAGATTTGGTAGTGCTTTTCTCCGATGGCGTTTCCGACCACCTGAGCTCTGGGGGCGAAGAGTACGGCCGCAGCCGCCTCGCCCAAATCGTGCGCACCAGTTTTGAGCGCTCCACGAACGAGGTCGTGAAAGAGATCTTCGCCGATCTTGACCGCTTCAACACCGACCGGTTCGACGATCAGACGCTCATCGTCATGAGGGTCAAATAATGTTTCGCTACCACGACCAGCGCATGTTCTGCGAGCGGGTAGATCTCGAAACCATTGCGCGCGAGGCCGGTACGCCCTGCTACGTTTACTCCTCGCAGTCGATTCTCGACGCCTACCGCAACTACGACGCTGCTTTCGGCGGCGTGCCGCACATGGTTTGCTACGCCGTCAAAGCGAACTCCACACTAGCCGTGCTCGGTCTGCTGGCGCGCGCCGGCTCGGGCTTCGATATCGTCTCGGGCGGCGAATTGTTTCGCGTGCTCGAGGCCGGGGGAGATCCCGCCCGCACCATTTTTTCGGGGGCGGGTAAGACCGCCGATGAAATCGAATTCGCCCTTCGCCGGGGCATCGCCAACTTCAATTGCGAATCTGAAACCGAGCTGGTGCAGATCGACGCCATAGCCGGCCGCTTAGGGATGACCGCGCGCTTTTCCCTCCGCGTCAATCCCGATGTCGACGCCTCCACGCACCGCCACATCAGCACCGGTCAGCGCGATCACAAATTCGGCGTCGACATCGGCTCCGCCGCCGGCATCTACCGCCGCTCGCGGGCTCTCGCCAACCTCCGTGCGTCCGGAGTCAGCTGTCACATCGGATCCCAGATTCTCGATTACGAGCCCATTCTCGAAGCCGCCGGCAAGGTGCTCGCCCTGATCGAGACCCTGCAGCGGGAAAACTTCCCCATCGATCATGTGGATCTCGGCGGCGGCCTCGGCATCGCCTATCAGGCGGCCGACCGTGCTCCTGGCATCCACGACTTCATCGGCGCCCTGCGCGAAAGAATCGGTCACGACCATCTCAAGGTCATGATCGAACCGGGCCGTTCCATTGTCGGGCCCGCCGGTGCTCTGCTGACCCAGGTTCTGCATCGCAAGACGAGCCCTTCGAAGGAATTCGTCATCGTCGATGCCGCTATGAATGACCTCATCCGCCCGGTGCTCTATGACGCCCACCACGAAATCATGCCCCTGCGCTACGCCCCGTCCGGCGTCATCGTCGCGGACGTTGTTGGCCCGGTCTGTGAAACCGGCGATTTTCTTGCGCGCGACCGTGAACTGGCTGACGTCCGGACCGGCGATTATCTCGCGGTGCTTTCGGCCGGCGCCTATGGCTTTGCCCAGTCGTCGAACTACAACTCCCGGCGGCGCGCCGCGGAAGTGCTGGTGGATGACGATCGCTGGCGCATCGTGCGTGAGCGCGAAAGCTATGACGATCTGATCAGAGGAGAAAGACTTTGACTGACGACCTCCGCTATCCAATTGGAAAATTCACCTGGCCCGAGACTGTTTCCGCCGAAGACCGCGCCCGCCATATCGAAACCATTGCACTGGCGCCCGTGCGCCTGCTTGACGCGGTCGCCGGACTTTCCGACGCCCAGTTCGACACCCCCTATCGCGAAGGCGGCTGGACCGTTCGCCAGGTCGTTCATCACGTGCCTGAAAGTCACATGCACAGTTACATCCGGTTCAAGCTCGCCCTCACCGAAGACGAGCCCGTGATCAAGCCCTATGACCAGGCCGCCTGGGCTCGTCTGCCCGATGTCGCCGGAACCCGCCCCGATGTTTCGCTGCAGCTTCTCGACGCTCTGCATGAACGCTGGGTGGTGCTGCTCCGCGGTCTCGATGAAGCCGCCTGGAAGCGGCAGTTCCGGCATCCCGATATCGGCCCGGTTTCACTCGAAAAAAACCTCGCTCTCTATGCCTGGCACAGCGATCACCACATCGCGCACATCACGTCGCTGCGCCGCCGGTTGAACTGGGCGGCTGCCTGATAATACCCTCTCATTTGCTCGGCATTCTCTCAAAATAATCCGCCACAACACGAATCTTCCCGGCGAGTTCGGGCTTGGCGGAATCGATGGCGCGAATCGCAGCGTTTCCTGCCCGATTTGCCCTGCGGAGACGGCTGGTCGAGCCGATTGTTAACGAAAATTGGCGACAGGAGCAATGATCGGCAGGAGCACGAACGATCATGGCGGAGCGGGCCGTGAACACCAATGGGAGCTTTTCCACATTTCGGGACCAGCGCTGCTATTCCCTGGACTTTGCCCGGTGGTATCATCACTTCGTTCGGCGCGTCCGTGGGGTAGCCGGAGTGCGGATTGAAACCGCCGTCGGCATTCGGCAGCAGTGAACTCGGACGTCACCAATGGAAGAAGAACTTTGAAAGAATTGGAGGCATTTTGAGAAAAAAATTAGTAGTCTCCGCGACCCTGCTCATGGCGGCGTCGCTCCCCTGGCAGGCGAACGCAGGCACAGTGACCCTCAACTTTGCAGGCCCTGGAGCCAGCGCCAATGTCGTGTTAACTTATGGCGCAGGCACCGACGCGAAATATCCCCAGGCCTTTGAGCTCACCGGAATCAGCGGGACCTTCACTGACTCGAATAGCGGCCTCAACATAGCCAGCGCGTCCATCGGTGCGCTGGTCCCGATCACGCGCGACACTCCGGAAGCGACCAACTTACTGGCGCCCAACGATTTCAGCCGCTTCGCCGTGTCTACAGGTCTGGGCCCCAACAACAACGGTTTTCTGACCTTCGACAACCTCTTTTACCCCGGTGGATCGCCCCCTACGGCCTCCGACTATCCGTTTGGCGGTGGCGCCCTGGATATTTACGGGATTATGTTCAATATCGGTAGCGGGAGAGTAGTCGACATCTGGAGCAACGGTGACTCCACCGGAACTGGTAGAGGTCCCGTCGACTACGGCATCGCCGTGGCCACGCGCGATAAGGCTTTGGATTATGTAGGCGGGGGAGTGGTTTTGACTCCGGAGCCCAGCGCGTTTGCCTTGCTCGGCAGCGGGTTGCTGGGGATTCTGGCTTGGCGGCGGCGTCCGGCACGGCAGAAGTCCCTTTAAAGAAGAAGGTAGTATTCCCCAAAGTCCTCGTAGCGGCCGTGGGGGTGCCATCATCCCAGAGGGGTGATGGCATTTGCCCCGCGGACTGTCTGAGACCTGAGCGCATCACGGTTTCGCCCCCTCCAGATAAAGCTGCTTTCCAAACTCTTCGGATGTCTCAATCGCTCTCGTGCAGGTGGTCGAACCGGCATCGCGGATGGGAAAAGCCCTCGTTGTCCCAGCTTCACCACCGGCAGGCCAGTTCCATCCATTTGCACACAACAGAATCGGAATCGGCTTAACTGATTTGCTTCTTTTGTAATCTCCTGATGGATTGCAACCGCCGTTTTTTCCTGATCGCTCCAGCCGCCCTTTTTGCCGGCAATGCTGCGGGTCGGACGGAACTGAGGGTCGTGACCGGGTTCGCCCTCCCCGGAGCAAGGACAGGATGGCTTACCGCAGCGGCGTACAACGGCGGTGATCCAACCGGGCCGCAGATCGCCGAGGAGGAGGAATTCTTCCAGACGTTTGGATCGATCCGCTTCACTCCTGGGTCGCGCACCCTTCACGTAAGCTCCGGTGTCATGGATGGTATTCTTGATAGGGAATACGGAGATTCAAGTTTTGACTCACGCAGACACGACCGACACCACCGTCCGCGACGAATTTAA
>JBDUBZ010000002.1:0-34477 GCA_040003745.1 Terriglobia bacterium | reverse complement strand
ACCAACACCATACACGCAGCTCTCAGCGTCTTCGACGATCTGCCTCCGGCGCACCGCATGCTGGCTGAGTACTACAAGCAGCAGCATGCAGCCGCTGAAACGGCCCGCAACGAGAGCGCTGTCGCCCGCAATGCGACCCTGCTTGCCATGCATGACGCTGGCAGCTTTGCCGCCTATCTAAAAGGCGACGGCGCGCTTACGCTGGTCACCGACCCGCCGAACGCGCAGGCCACGCTGTACCGTTACGAATCTGTGGAGCGAAGATTCATCCCTTCCCGGCCGATGGGGCTGGGAAGTACGCCGATAGTGGAGCATGCTTTGCCGATGGGCAGCTATCTGGTGAAGTTGACCAGCCCCGGTCGTGCGCCTGTGGATTACCCGGTGTTCATTGAGCGTGAACTGCACTGGGATGGCATTCGGCCCGGTGGCACTCAGGCCTATCCGATCCTGTTGCCGAAGGTGGACGAACTGGGTCCCAACGAACGTTACGTGCCCGCGGGATGGTTCTGGAGCGGCGGCGATTCGAGCGCTCGCAACGGACTTCCCGGCCGGCGGCTGTGGCTCGATGGCTTTGTGACCCCGCGCGATCCCGTAACGGTGGGCGAGTATTTGTTGTACCTCAATGGTCTGGTGGATGAAGGACGAGGGGAAGAGGCAGCGGCGGCCGTTCCCCCCGTACCTGCATGGGAGTCTCTCGAAGAATCGCCCGACCGCGAGTTCGGTTTCTCGCGCGAAGCTTCAGGGCGTTATAAGTTCGAAGGCGGAGAAGAGAAACTCAGTCTGCCCGTCGCCTGGGTCAGTTGGTATCAGGCGAAGGATTACAGCACCTGGCTGGCGGCTCACGATGGCAAACCGTGGAGACTCATGCAGGAGATGCAGCATGAAAAGGCAAGCCGCGGTGTGGATGCGCGCTACTTCCCGTGGGGGAACCAGTTTGACGCGACGTTTTGCGCCATGCGCGACAGCCACGCGGGCGCGGGCCGCGTCATGCGCTTCCAGGTGAATGAATTCCCCCTCGACGAGAGCCCGTACGGTGTTCGCGGATGTGCCGGCAACACCTTCGCCTGGTGTGAGGATGCCTATAGCCCCACCGGGCCCGATATCAGGGGCGACATACCCTATCCACCCGATCCGGCTGCGCTGCAGGGGCCGGGCGCCGGAGGTGCGCATAGAATCATGCGAGGTGGTTCATACCGAGACAGCGAGGCATACTGCAGAACGTCGTTCCGCGACTGCCCTCCGGCGATCTGTCACTATGACCAGATTGGATTTCGCGTGGCGAGGCTTTTAACATGACGGATGGAACTGGTACCGGCAGAGCGCAGGATCTGGTGGAGATGATTGTGGTGCCGCACTCCAGTACCGGCCAGTGCATCTTCGATGCGCCCGACGTCAACTCTGCGAATATACACGACTTTGAGCCTCATGCCGGCCGGTGCGAAACGGCGGTGCGCCGTCTTCGTAGTCTCGGGTTTCAGGTCAGCCACGGCTCCGGACCGGCGCTGGTGGTTCGCGGTACCCAGGCCCTGTTTGAGAAGGAATTCGACACGATCCTGCACCGGCGCACCGTCAAGGGGAAGGGCACAGGCGCGGGCGCAACGTACATCCAGCCGCAACGCAATGGCGCCGCCGGCCTCATCCCCGTGCAGGCGCACAAGCATCCGGAACTCAGGCAGGTGGTGAGTGCGCTTGCCGCGCCCAGACCGGTTCGTCTGTTCGGTGCTCCACGCGCCCGCCTGACGCCACCCTCGGTCCCTTATCACCATTTCACTGTGCCCACCCAGGTTGCAGACGCTTTGAATGCCACGGCGGCGCATCGAAGCGGGGTAACGGGAAAGGGTATCACCGTCGCAATCTGCGACTCGGGAGTGTCGCGGCATCCGTTTTTCACCTCGCGGCGCATCCGCATCCGCCGCCTGTGTACCTCGTTTTCGACGGATGGCGATCAGGATGAGAGCGGACACGGAACCGCAGTTGCGGCCAATATGCTCTCCATAGCACCGGGCGCAAAAGTCATTTCCATCAAGATGCAAATCGACACGGGTTCGGCCAGCAGCGCCGATTCGATCGAAGCTCTTCAAATGGCCCAAAAAGCCGGAGCGCAGGTCATCAACTGCAGCTGGGGACAGAACATTGCCGTAAAAAGCGAATTCGCGGCCGATGCCCGCGTTCTGGGCTACGTCAGTCTGTGGCTGGCGCATAACGGACGGATTGTGATCGCGGCCTCCGGAGACTATCCTCGTGGCGACGCCAGCGAAAAAGGCATTTATGCCTGGCCGGCGCAACACCCATGTGTGATCGCGGTGGGCGGCGCGCAAATCAATCGAGCCGGTGAACTCGTGGCTGCGAGTTATGCGTCCGGTTTCGCGAGCAAATTGTATGCGGGCCGGTATGTACCGGATGTATGCGGCCTTTGCGGTGATATTCCCGCAGGCGTACTACTGATGTCCCCGGTGTCTCCCGGCGGCTTGATCGACCGTATCGCGGCACAGAATCCGTACCCGAACGGCGACGACACGGCGCCTGACGATGGTTGGGCCTGCTTCTCGGGAACGTCTCTGGCGGCGCCACATGTGGCGGGCGCGACCGCCCTGCTGCTTGAGTCGAGCCCAGGACTGATCGGGCACCAGCTCGTTCGATCGGCCCTGATGCTCAGCGCCCGAAACGTCGAGAAGGGTGAGTCAAATCCGAATGCCACGCATTCCGATAAGCCGAACCGCGCGCGCAAAGGATGGAATCTGGCTACCGGAGCGGGCCTCATCGATGCGGACCGCCTGGTAAAGATAGGGCGGGCACTGGCGCTCGATTCGAGCCGTGCGGACACCGCCAAATCTAAATCTAAAGCCGCGCGTAAACGTTCATCTCCTCCATCACGCAGGGGAAAAGCAAAGCCTCCGCGGTAAGGGGAACTGTGACCCAGCTGACGCGATGCAGATACTCGCGCAACAGTGGGTTGCGACCGGCCGCATACAGAAGCGGCGTCAGTGCGGGCGACGACCACAACGCCTCGTGATCCGTTGAATCGATCGCAGTGGGCCGCAGCGAGAGCCCCAGCATGTCGGTGGTATCTCTCTTGAACGCGAAGCCCGAGCTGGGATGCAGGCGCGCGATTCGTACAGCTTCGGGCCCGGCCAGGACTCCGAAGTAATCCACTACGGCCGGGTTATCGAATTCGGCGGCGTTGTAGAGGAAGTAAGCGCGGGACGCCACCTCGCCATCGTCATAGGCGGCATAACAAATCAGAGGCCTCACGGCGCCCGGAGGCATTTGTTCAGGCAGATCGGGATGCAGGGGACGAATCGCATCCGCAAACAACCGTTCGTCACAGCCATTGAGAGTAAGGTAGACCTTGATAGCAGCCGTCCGCCGCGTCTTTGGATTGGGGCCGGCATAAGATACGAGCGCGCGATCTGTATGGTGGGTGAGCACGCTGTTCCGGGGCAGGCGTCCGCCCATGCCCAATTCGGCGAAGAGCCATTCGACATGCGCGGACGTTTCGTCGCGGTGGCCGCCCTTGCCCAGCCAAAACACGCGATTTGTAAGAGCTTCGTCCCGCTGAAGCTTCCAGGACCACTCCATAGAATCGAGCACCCCGCCCGATCTAGCGCAGTATGCCTCGAACACGTCCAGAACAGGATCCTGGGTAAGTGCTGTTGCGGATTTCAGGTATTGGTAGTGGTCGCCGATGCTGCAGGCTGACCCGGGCCCAGAGGGTAACCCGCGGGAATCCATGCCGCCTGCTTGAGGTGGAAGTGTTCCTGCAGCATCATTTCCGTGTTGCAAATAGCCCCCTCAATCCAGCCCTGCACGTGCGAGAATGCTTCGCCGCAGAGGAACAGTCTCACGTTGTACAAAGGCTTCCGCATTTTTACGATTTCCTTTGTGATGTCGACGTTCGGCCGCCACGCGTGCCATGCGGCGCCGAACGGATCCGCGCTCCAGTCGACGGCGCAGGTCCACGTTCCCGCCGGCAGATTCATCTCGTATCCGTGAAGCTCCTGCAGTTGACGATTGACCGCATCCCGAAGGGGAAGGTGCAGATTTGCGTCTGAGCCCGAGAACTCGCAGATGAATTCTCCCGGGTTCAGGAGCCCGCTCCAGAATTCCGCACTCACCGCGTTCGAATAGGTCGCCATGAGAACCGATGAATCGAATTTGCCATCGAGACCCTTCAGCCCGCTGCCTATGATGGTGGGCAAGAAGGCCGGGTGGGGGCCGGAAAGACCAAAGCCATAAAACACCTGGCGCAAAGGCAGATCCGTTACCGTATACCCCGAACTCCACCCGCACCACTGCTGCCACCAGGGCGTAGCGTAATTCACATAAATCCTGAACGCCGGCACGCGGATTACATTTAACAGCAGGCTCATGAGTTCCCTGCCCATGTCGCCGGCGGCCGCTCCCGCCTGATTGAGGCCGTTGAAATTCACCAGCTCAAGTGCGCGGACCGGCAGGGCGAGCACCAGATTCGTCGCCTCCACCTTAACGATTGTGCTCGTGATGAATGGGCCGCGGTGCGGCGGCGTATCGGTTGGTTGCGCCGCATCCTCGAACGTGAGCACAAAGGGCGCGTCGGCCGGAGCGTCTTTATCCACCTGCAGAAGTTTGGAGCTTTTAACCAATGTGCAGTTGGAGAGCTGTGCCAGCGCGGTCTCGAGTGCCTGGACGAGTTCGCCCCACCCGCCGACGGGATGTTGCAGGTTGCTGTTCATCGCGTCCCCAAAGATCGTACAGAGGAGCCTCACGGCGCAAAATGCATTCCAGTTAGAGACCGTCGACTCCACCCCAAAGGCGGCCAGCAGATATTCATATGCTTCATTGCTGACCACGCGGTTTAGCAGATTCCAGAATCCCCATTGCCACAGCGGACGCCCATCTACCTCGATGGTGCTCAGGATGCGGTCCCAGTCCGCTGTGGTGATGGGTTGGGGTGGTGTACCCGTCTGAAACCCCGTTGCTGTCAGTTGAATGCCCGGAACGATGCGCACCAGAGCCACGGCTGCCAGCAGAAAAGGGTGCGAGGGCTCGGTGCCGGTCAGGCGGAAGGGGAGGTCGGGAACAGGCTGCGGAGGCCCCGGAGCAGTTGATAAGGGGAGCGCGCGGCCCCGCAGGTACATGTGAAGAAAATCCTGCCCCGGGAAGGGTTCCGTCTCCACCGAAAGTTCCTTCAGAAGAGCGCCGACCATCTCATGCGAGGGTGGAAAGCGCATGGCGCCCAGTTCCACGCGCGTATCGGGCGTGTCGGGAACGGGCACGGTGTGGATCCTTCCACCAAGCCTGTCCGAGCACTCGTGCAGGCAGACCTTCAGCGGTGGTCCGTCTTTTTGCGTTGCCAGGCGCCAGGCTGTATAGAGGCCAGAAATCCCACCACCTACGATCGCAACGTCAAAATGCGGCGTCATTTTCCTACCAGAGAGCCTTAACCTTCGCCTGCGCCGCGGTGTTCAATGCGCCATTCGGCTCGCGGTGCTGAATATAGTAGTCCAGTGCTCCGCGCAGCCACTCCACGGGAACTTCATCCCCGGATTTATGGCCGCCAGGGCCCTTAACGGCGATCGGAAACTTTACCGTAAAGCTGTCGGTTCCTGTCTTAACTACCGTGATCTCTTTGCTTGCTGGCATCACAATCTCCTTTTATCCATTGGCAACAACTACTATGTTTGATTAGACTCTCACCGGCGTCACGCAATGTCAAGAAATACCGATTTCCCTGGAAACAGTTTGCGACTGGATCGCAGCCCGGCGGCTTTACAGGCGGCGTCCCGGGATTTTGGTCGCATCCACGAAGCGGAACCCTGGGCGGTGTTGCTGCCCGAAACCGGGAACCACGTCGCCGAAGGTGTTCAATGGGTAGTTGCAAAAGGCCTGACAGTGAGCGCCCGGGGACGCGGTCACAACGGCTCCGGCTACGCGCAGGCGGACGGCGGACTGGTAGTAGATACGAGAACCCTGGCCCGCGTCCACGAGGTTACCCCCGAATACGTGGACGTTGACACCGGCTGCGACTGGGACACCGTTTTGGCGAGCACGCTGCCCCTCGGATTGCGCCCACCGGTATTGCCGAGCCATCAGCGGCTCAGCGTGGGCGGCGTTCTTTCGGTGGGCGGCATTGGCGAGGCGACCTTTCGTTACGGAACTGTGGGAAATTCAGTCATCAGCTTCGATCTGGTGACCGGCGCGGGAGAGACATTGACCTGTTCGCGCGATTTGCATGCCGACTTGTTTGCCGGGTGCCTGGGTGGCTTCGGGCAGTTTGGAATCATCACACGGGCCAGGATTCGCTTGGTTCCCGTTCCGCCCCTGCAGCGCGTTGTGAGGATGTTGTATAGCGATGCGGGCGCTTACACCGCGGATTTTTCGCGCCTGATGGATAGCGGACAGAAAGTTGAAGGAATCATGGGTTCCGCGATTCCCAATACCCGGCCCTGGCTACAGCGCGCTATGGGGCCAGTGAGCAAGGCCATATGGTTGCGGCCCGCTGAATTTCCGTGGGTGATGGCGCTGGAGGTAAGATACCAGCCTGGCTTCGAAGACGAACTCGGCGATCTCGCGTACCTGCCGGGCGCCCGCTATGTTCAGGAATGCGCGGGATTCATCGATTTTGAGCCCGTGCCTTCGAATGCCGACGCCCACAACATCTGGCTGCACCTGATGATCCCCGTCTCAAATGCGCCACGGTTCCTCGAGTATGTATTTCGCACGCTGGATACAGACCCGGAGACCGATGGCCCCATCACTGTCTACCCGATTGTTCCCGGCGCGATTCAACCCACCGCGTTTCAGGCGCCCACCGGTGAAAACCTGATGCTCTTCGACCTGATGCCCGTGATTGGTCTTGACGATGGGGCGCGGCTGGAGCGGGTGATGGAATGCCTGCGTCGCACGGACGAATTCGCGTCTTCGCTGGGGGGAATGTGTTATCCCGTGGGTGGATTGCGCTATTCATCCGCCGACTGGAAACGGCACTTCGGTTCCAGATGGCCGCAGCTTCTGGCCCTCAAGAAGCGCTATGACCCGGATTTGCGGTTTGGTCGCGCTGTCTCCATGTTTGAACCTTCGGATTTCAACTAAATGCCCTTAACAAAATCCCCGAGATCCTTCTCAGAGAGCAAGAGTCTGCTTCAACGCGCAGCGCGGATCATTGGCCATGGCTTACTTGTGGCGGCGGCCGCTTTCGCGTTTGCCGGCGATCGCGGTCAGATTGCCGGAGTCGTCACCGGGAAGGATCGAACGGGAATTGGTGGGGTTACCGTGACGCTCACCACCGGCGGGGCGGAGAGCGGCAGCACCATTTCCGACGAACAGGGCAGATTTCGCTTCGACAACCTGAAGCCAGGCACCTACGCTATAAACTATGCCCTTGGCGATGGCACAGCCGATGAGCCGTCGGTAGCGGTTCGCGCGGGAGAGACGACTTCCGTGGCGACCCCGGTGACCTTCGATTTCGGCAAAGTGGCAACCATCACCGTCTACTCCGCATCGCGTCAGCGGGAGCGCCTGATCGATGCGCCCGCTGCAGTCTCGAGTGTCTCCGATACCGACGTGCGCCTTTATGCCGCTTCCGGCGCCATTCCCAACGCAATTGCGGCCCTACCCGGCGTCACGTCGGGACAGGCTGGGCTCTTCGATTACAACCTGAACGTCCGGGGGATGAACACCGCCCTGAACCGCCGGATTCAGACCCTGGTGGATGGTCGCGATCCATCCATTATGTTTCTTTCCAGTCAGGACTGGGCCGCCCTCAGTGTGATGACAGACGATCTGGAGCCCATCGAAATGTTGCGGGGACCGAGTGGCGCGCTCTATGGCGCGAACTCCTTCAACGGCGTGATCAGCATCCGCACCAAAGATGCGCGCGATAATCCCGGTGGCACCCTGCGCGTCTCGTTTGGGGATCCAGCGCAATACAAAGCCGAGGCGCTCTGGGCCACCGCTCTGGGCAACGGCTATTACCTGAAGCTCACCGGCGGGTTCAACCGCGCGGAGAGCTTTGCACAATCGCGCAACTCCACCGTGGAGTATCCGGGTATTCCGATGGAAAGCATTCCTTTGTCCACGCGCACGACGGACGTTTCCGCAGGCGCCGCGCGAATCGAGAAGTATTTTTCCAATGGACGAAACCTTAGCCTGGAAGGGGGAGCGGCCTCGATGGATGGGCTGCTGCTTCTCACGAGCACTGGCCGGTCGTTCGCCGATGGCCTGCGCACCTGGAGCCGCTTCCATCTGGAAGACAGCCGCTGGGATGTTCTCGGGTGGTCGAACACCAGACGGTCCGACGACGTGGCGGGGCTTGGCTCCGGCACGCTGCTGACCGAACACGAGAACGCCGGCGGAACGGAAACGCGGTACCGCAGGTCTGTGGGGAAGAACCGGTTCGTCGCCGGTGTCGATTATGCCGTTGAGTCGGTGAACACGGCGAACAGTAAAGGCATCCAGACCCTGCTGTCCCAGCCGGTGCTGACCAACAAGGGCGCGGTATTCGGCCAGATGGACCGCAAGGTCACCGAGGCGCTTTCTCTTGAACTCAGCGGGCAAGTGGACCTGAGCACCTTGCACAGTCCGCAATTTTCCCCACGGGTGGCGGCCGTTTACGCGATATCGCCTTCGCACTCGGTGCGCGTGAGTTACAACGAAGGCTTTCAGGTGGCCAGCCATATCGAGTTTTTTGTCTACGTGCCCGCGGGGCCTCCGCTGGATCTTTCCGCAATTGCGGGAGCTGTGGCTCCGCTGACTGGAAATGTCTCGCTTGGATTATCCAGCGTGCCCCTTATCGCCCAGGGAAATCCGAATCTGCTGGTGGAGCATAACCGAACTCTGGAATTCGGATACAAGACAATCCTGCGGAAGCAGGGGTTCTTCGCCGTCAACTACTATCACAGCTGGATGAGCGATTTCATCAGCGATGCGTACCCTGGCGCGAACCCCGCGATTCCCCGGTATAAAGCGCCGGCATCGTTACCCGCGGCTGTGCAGGGAATCGTTGCGGAAACTCTGAACGGCATCGTTCCGGGGCTTTCCAATCTTCCCGACGGCGCTCCGTATATTGCTATTTCGCTGACGAATGCGGGCAGGGTGCAGAGCGAAGGTGTGGAGGCGGAGATCTCGTCGCAGGTTCTGCACAACTGGCAGGTGGGCGCGAATTACTCATACTTCAACTTCAAGCCAGGCGAGCAGGCTTCGGGAACGCAGGTGCATCCTAACGCACCGCGCCATACAGGGGTGGTGTTTGGTGGCTTCCGGTCGGCTCGCTTAAATGCCGATCTTCGCCTGCGCCGCGTGGAACATATGTATTGGGCGAACGGGTTATATACGGGGCCGGTGCCAGGTTATTCAATTGTGGATCTTGCCGGAATGTATGACGTAACGCGGCATTACAAGCTCGGCATTCAGGTAGATAATCTTCTGAACAACGCGCATTACGAGGTGTTCGGTGGAGATATTCTGAAGCGGCGGGTGCTTGGATACGTTGCTTACACCTGGTAGGCGGGGACGGTGGCAGCTCCCGTCTGACGGTCTTCGCGGCGAGGCCTTTGACAACCGCCCCGAGGCCTACTTGCCTTCTTTGCTCTCGTGGTACTCCATCTCGGTATTCAACGCCCAGATGTTGCTCTTATCCACCCGCCCCGCGATGATGTTATCCACGGCGGTCATTGCGGTCAGCATCGAGTGATCCTGGTTGTTATATTTGTGCATCCCATTGCGGCCCACCAGGAACAGGTTGTCGAACTTACTGATGTATTCCTTCACTTCTTCAAACCGCTCATACGCGCCGAAATAGGCTGGATAAGTCTTGGGCACGCGAATCACGCAGGCATCGAGAACATCCTCGGGGTTGATGATCCCAATCTTTTCCATCTCGCCCTTGGCGAACTCGATCATCTCCGCGTCCGGCTTCTTCCAGATTTCGTCCGTCTCATAGCAGAAGTATTCGAGGCCGATCCAGACGTTGTCGGGGTTGGCCACCAGATAGGGGCTCCAGTTATTGAAAATCTGCATGCGCCCCACGGTTACATCGGGCTCCTGGATATAGATCCAGTTATCGGACAGCAGTTTCGCGCCCTGCGGCGTCTGCTCGTTGATCCTGAGCTTCTTCAGCAGCACGCCGACCGTGATGAAATCGCGATATATGAGCCCATCGCTGACCTCGAGCACGTTCTTAGGCACTGGCGCATCGAGACAGCGCATCAGTTCCTTAATGGGCATGGTCGAAAAGAAGAAGTCGGCGCGGATGGTTTCACGCTCCCCGGTGACGGCATGCACCGTTTCCGCCGCCGTTATGTGAAATCCGTCGGTGAGGAGCTTGTCGACGTTCCAGCCGGTCCGGACCAGTCCGCCCTTGCTCTTCACATCCTCAGCTACGTATTCCCAAAGCTGCCCGGGCCCGAGTTTCGGATACATAAACTTCTCAATCAGAGAAGTTTCGACGTTCTTCTGAGCGATATCCCCCGCGGGCTTTTTCACGAACTGGCTCTTCACGAAATGCTTCAGCGCGCTGACGATCGACAATCCCTTGATCCGCTGGGCGCCCCACTCGGCGCTGATCTGATCGCAGGGTACGCCCCACACCTTCTCCGTGTAAGATTTGAAAAACGTCAGATAAAGTTGTTTTCCAAAACGGTTGATAAGAAACTGTTCCAGCGTCTTCTCGGGCTTTTGCTGGTTGATCATGCTGACGGTATAACTGGCGCCGATTCGCATCGTTCTGATCAGCCCCAGCCGCTTCAGCGTATCTGCGCTCAGTTTGATGGGATAGTCGAAGAACTGCCGCAGGAAATAGATCCGCGACTTGCGGTTGCGGATCAGCATCACACGATCGTCGCGAACCGCATTGGGCGCAGGGCCCGCCGTCGCGACTTCACGCGACTGCCCCTGGTAAGTAATATTGTGAGTGCCGTTTTCCGCACCCTCCACCGGCATGACTTCCATCCACCAGTTCATGACCCGGTCGGATTTCGAGAAGAACCGGTGGCCGCCAATATCGATGCGGTTGTCTTTGTAGCGGACGGTGCGGGAGATGCCACCCATCTCTTCGCTCTTTTCGAGAACCACGGGCTGGATATCCGTGCGTTTGACGAATTCAAAAGCGGCTGTCAAGCCAGCCGGCCCCGCTCCGATGATCAGCGCTTTACGTTCACTCATTCTTCGCTCTGTCAAGCTACACGGTCGATAGAAATATAAGGCGGAGGAAAAATCGCGCAGGCAACGCTGCGGGCCGGCCCAATTGCAGATACAGACCGCGCGAAACCGGCCCTGCTACAAAACCTTATTTCGCCTGAGGAGGAACAAAATCGGCCGGCAGAGCGGAACCTTCCCCGAAAAAATACTGTTCCATCTGCTGAATAACGAACTCCTGCGATTCCTGTGTGCCCAGATTCAGGCGATACTCGTTCATTAGCATCTTCATGTGTTCGATCCACATTTTCCACGCCTCTTTCGAAACGTTGTCATAGATGCGCTGCCCAAGCGGGTGGCCCTCGAACGGCACCTCGTCGAGCCCTTCCATTTCCTTCTGAAATTTCACACAGAAGACTTTGTGAGCCCCTTCGGGAATCGGTTGAGGTGAATTAAGATTAGCGCCGGAGCCACAGCCCATGCGCCTAGAATAACAGGTGCGGGAATGGCTCAGGCCATGGGAGGGCGGCGCCTGTGCCAGTCGGTATGACTTTGAAACTCCCGGCCTAATGCGAGCAGGGTATTTTCGCTGAAAGCCGGGCCCACCAGTTGCAGCGCCACCGGCAGGGCTCCAGCAAATCCGCAGGGTATCGAAAGCGCCGGCAGCCCCGCTAGATTTCCGGCCGGAATCAAACCATTCAAGCCCGGCACGGACGGCCGCGGCTGGTCCGGTCCCGGGGCATCGAGCGCCTGTGAAAGCGGCGTCGCGACGGTATACCTGCCGGGCGCGACGATGATGTCGACGTCCGCGAAGAGCTCCCGGAACTTTTGCTTGACCAAAGACCGTATCCGCATCGCCTTCAAATAGTCTTTTGCGGGGATTTCGAGACCCGCCTTCAGCCCGGCAATCTGTTTCGCATCCGCCAGATCGTTCACTTTGCCAGAGGTAATCAGGGATTCGAAAATGGAGGAGCCCTCAGCGCCTATAATTGTGCCGGCGAGCGCTCCGTATGGAAAATCCGGGAGTTTAATTTCAGCCATTTTAACCCCGGTTTCCCCAATCGCGTGCATGGCTGCCTGCAGAGCCGGCCGCATTGCCGTTTCCGCCCATTCGATATCGGAAGGGGCAAAACCTACGCGAAGATCGCTGAGTTTCCGCGCGAACTGCGGCGTGTAATAAAAACTTTTACCCGCCGAACCGGGATCGTCCGCATCGCTTCCGGCAATACCCTGCAGCACGATGCCGCAATCTTCCGCGCTGTGGCACAACGGCCCAATCTTGTCCATGGTCCACGAAAGGGCCATAGCCCCATGGCGGCTGACCAGACCGTAAGTGGGGCGCAGGCCGGTGACTCCGCAATAGGATGCCGGTGTCACGATTGAACCCGACGTCTCCGAACCCAGGGCGAAGGTGACCAGGCCTGCCGCGACCGCGCTGGCCGATCCGCTCGAAGATCCGCCCGACCATCTCGTGCGGTCCCAGGGATTCAATCCGGGGCCGAACAGGGAGGCGCTCGCGAACCGGTAACTCGGGCCGCCCGCCAGTTCGACCATAGAGAGCTTGCCGATCAGCACGGAGCCGGTCTTATCGAGTTTCTGCAGGACCGTGGCGGTCTCTCCGGTCACCTGGGCCGCGAAAGGTTTTGCGCCCCACGTGGTGATCTGACCTTCGACCGCCAGCAGATCCTTCGCGCCGAAAGGGATGCCCTGGAGCGGTCCGCGCAGACGGTCGCGCTTCAGTTCCGCGTCAATGTCCTTTGCCCGGCGCAGAGCCGCCGCAGTCAGCGGAAGCGCCAGCGCGTTCAACCGCGGCCCCAGTTGTTCGAGGCGCTGCGAGAAGGCGCGCACCAGTTCAACGGTTGAGAACTCGCGCTTGACGAGCCTTTCGTTGAGCTCTGCGATTCCGGCGAAAAAGACGTCGTCAGTCATGCCTTGAACTGAAATGCAGGCTCGGTCGCGGGCGGGATCTCAAACTTCGCAAGCGCGTCGGAAATCCGTTTATTGTTTTCGCGCGCGGCCTGATCGAGATCGCCCGGCGTAGCCGAAATGGGAGCGGCGGGGGATGGCGGAGTCTGCGCGAGTGCCGGTGCAGCAAGTGCCGCCGCGCCCGCCATGCCTGCCAATTTCCGCCGGCTGAGTTTCATGCCTTTTGTTCAGAATACTTCGATTCGAGGGCATCGAGCGCGGCTTTTTCCATGGCGGCGCGCGGAGCCGTTTCGCCCACCCAGATTTCGAACTGCCGCACGGCCTGCTCAATGAACATCTTCAAGCCCGGAATCACCTGCCGGCCCTGCTCGCGGGCGCGCCGGATCAGCAGGGTTTCGAGTGGGTTATAAACCATGTCGAACACGATCTCACCAGGAATTCGGTCCGGGAACGGGCACTCATCGACATTGGGCCACATGCCAACGGGGGTGGCGTTGATGACGACATCGAAGTGCCGCTGCAGCGCCTGTTCGAAAGAAAGCGATTCGCCGTCGACCAGTTTCGCCAACGCGCGCACCCGGTCCGGGTTGCGGCCCGTCACGGCAACTTTGGCGCCGGCATCGGCCAGCGCGAAAACCGCCCCGCGCGCCGCCCCTCCGTTCCCGACAATCAACGCAGTCGCCTTCGGCAGACTGATCATACGCGCCAGGGGCCCGGAAACCGCTTCCGCGTCGGTATTCGATCCCCGCCATTTGCCCGCCTTGCGAACCACCGTGTTAACGGCGCCAATGCGGCGTGCAAGGGGATCCACGTAATCCAGATACCGCATGATTCGGCGCTTATGCGGAATAGTGACGCTGAAGCCCGAGAGTGGAAGCTCTTCGGCAAATTGAAAAAAATCCCTTAGTTGATTTGGGCCCACCAGCAGGGGCACATAGACGGCGTCCATACGGCGCGACTGGAAGGCGCGGTTATGCACCTGGGGCGATGCCGAATGCCGCACGGGATCGGCAATCACGCCATAGATCTTCGCCGCCCTGGTGAATTTGTCAATTCTGTAAAGCGACCTCAGCTGCCGCGCATTGACCTGGCCGGCCGCCGTGCCCTGGGCGTGAGCGGGCGTGGCATAGGTGAAGAGCGCCCCAAAGGCCGTCGACAACACGCGCGACGGAAAGCCGATCTCACCCATCGCCAGAGTTACGAGCGGGATTTTGGGGCTCAGCCGGCTGGCCGCGAGGATACGCCCGGTGTCGCCGGACTTGCGTGCCGTGCCAACGATCTTATAGACGTCGGCATCGACTTTGCGCATGCGTTTCAGCACCGGGTCAAGCGGTGGAGTGGTCTCGAAATGATGCCAAGACACAATGAGTAAGGCGCCGGTGCGCAGTTCGGCGCAACGCGCCGTTGCCAGTTCCGCAGTTTCGATTTCGACGTCAATCGCGCGCGCGCCACTCTGAATGGCGAGCTCGAGAATTCGCAGTTGTTCCTCGATGCTCCCGTTGAATTTGCCATGGTTCTGGTGCCTGCGGCATGTCGCCAGAATGGTGCAGCCGGGGTAGGATTCGAGGAATCCTGTAATGGCTTTGGCGCCGAGGGCGGGATCCGGCAGATAGTCGAGGCGAAACTCAAGAAAACTCTCGCCAGCCTCTGCTTCGCGCCTTGCCTGATCGAGGAGGCGCGGTATGTCGGGCAGCCCGAGCGCTATGCAAATACGAGGAAGCGCGCGCCGCTGCGTCATTCGGATCACCAGAATATCAGGTCATGTCCGCATGTTCACGGCAGGACTGGAAGATCCGCCAGCATTTCGAAATGAAGCTTCGCGTGCGCTTCGCGCAATGCGTTCTCGACGGCCGCCGGTTTGGCGCCGCTGGCAAAGAGGAACCCGGTGTAGCTCGAACCTTCGGGAAGCGGGATGAGTTTCTCGCCCGGCTTCACGGTAATCACGACGTCTTCGATCCCCGGCACGGCCCGCGCCGCGTCCGCTCCGGAGACCGAGGCGAAGATCCCCGCGCGCGGGACCGGCACCATCATCACCCCCGAAGCCGGCGCGGCGGGTGCGAAATTCCGCGGCATCTTCCCAATAGCATGCAGCACCACTAATTGCTCCAGGCTGATGGACCCGCCCTCATTGGGGACACTGAAACGCAGCGCGCGTGAACACAGGCCCCCAATCGGTCGGGCCGCAATTTCGAGCATCCACACGCCTGCCTGGTTGACTCGCATTTCAGCGTGAATCGGCCCATGCCACAAGCCGAGGGCCTTTACGGCCCGCCGTGTGGCCGCGACGATCGCCTCCTGCACGTCCCCCGCTTCACGAGACGGGGTTATATAGATCGTCTCTTCGAAAAACGGACCGGTCAGCGGATCCGGCTTATCGAAGATGGCAAGCGTCTTGAGTTCGCCGTGGCTCATGAGACCTTCGAGAGCGAACTCACGCCCTTCCACATACTCCTCAGCCTGCACGGGCGCCTGCCGATCGTTGAGAATGACCCGGATGCGAGTCAGAGCTGCTGCGAATTCTTCCGGTGAATCCACGCGGATGACGCCGCGGCTGGCCGAAAGGTGAAGGGGTTTCAGGACGCAGGGGTATTGAAGGCCTGGAGGCAGTGCCCCACTCCCTGGCTCGATCCGCGCATGACGGGGAACGGGAAGGCCGGCGCTATCGAAGCGCTCCCGCATGGCGTGCTTGTCGCGGCATAACAGGGTTGCATCAGGAGGGTGCCACGGGATCCCGAGCGCCTGTGCCGTGAGCGCGGCCACCGTCGTCGGGGCATCGGCGACCGCGGCGATTCCGTCAATCCCGCGACCCCTGGCTGCCTCGATGAGCACGGCTGCGGATTCGCGTGGTTCGTCAAACCGTATGGGAATGGCGTGGTCGCTCCACGGATCCTCAAGGATATGGCACCGGTTTGTGGCAAAGAGTACGTCTACCTTAAGGGACGCGGCGGCGGCCGCCAGCGAGCGTATCTGATAACCCGTAGTTGCAGCCAAAAGCAGTATTCGTGACAAAGTGTTCTTGAAAGTTTGCGCAATAATAATCTTCGGTAGCACCATCATGATGTCAGACAATCGATGCGCAAGGTGCCATTCGACGGATCTTCGGAAATCGAGCTTTCACAACATTCTTGAACGGACGGTCTCGTTCTTGATGTTCCCTTACCGCTGCCGCGAATGCGACGCCCGGGAGATGAAATTCAGGTTTGTCGCCATCACACCACGCGACACATCCCGGCATATCCATTCCGCTTCCGCCAAATGATTCCGTGATTCGGCCCTAAAGGTGCAAAGAGTACCTTTAGGGAGATTGTTTCATGAAAGTTGTCAGTTTACTTCTATTTGCGGCGGGACTAGGTCTTGCGCAGGCACCCAATCCAGTACAGAGGGGCGTGATGCCCACTCAGGGCGGCGAACCAATATTCAGAGTAGAAGTGACATCCCGCACTATCCGAGCCGTGAACTATCACCATCGTCAAGGCACGACGAAAATCGATTTTCGCGGAACAGCGTTGATGCCAGCAGCGAGGGGAACCGCCAAGGTGACTCCAAACACTGGCGCAGGGCGCATTTCGGTACGTTTTGATAATCTTTCCAACCCGGCCCAGTTCGGCCCCGAATATCTTACATACGTGTTGTGGGCTATCACGCCGGAAGGCCGGGCGGAACGGTTGGGCGAAGTGGAGCTCAAAGGACCCAGGGATAAGACTGCTGAGTTGTACGCGACCACCGACCTGCAATCGTTCGGCATGATCGTGACCGCCGAACCATACTTTTCTGTCAGTCAGCCTTCAGATGCCGTGGTGATGGAAAACTTCGTTCGTGAAGATACTACCGGCACAATGCAGGACATCGATGCTAAATATGAACTGTTGAAACGCGGACAGTATACGCTCAACATCGGCTCGCCACAGCTTACCGCCATGACGTCCGATCTGAGTGTTCCCCTGCAGTTGCGCGAGGCTCGCCAGGCGATCGCTATCGCTAAAGCCCAGGGCGCCGACCACTATGCGCCCGACACCATGCGCAAAGCAGCTATCGGTATGCAGAATGCCGAGGGCTATTATCACTCGAAGAAGTGGAAAGAGCTCGATACAGTAGCGCGCGAAGCAACGCAAATGGCGGAAGACGCGCGTCGCATCAGTATAGAGAAGGAACGCGAGGAAGCCGATCTCGCCGCTAAGAACGCCTCAGCCGAGCGCGAAGCGTTATCTGCGCGTCAGGCCTCGGAAGCCCGCCAACGTGCAGCTGAAGCCAGCCAGCGAGCCGCCGAAGAGGCTCGCCGCCGCGCCGCTGCCGAAACGGAATCCGCGAATGCGCAACGCCAGAAGCAAGAAGCGGAATTAGCTACGGCCGAAGCGCGGAAAGCGCAGTCCGAAGCCGATGCCGCGCGCCAGGCGGCTCTCGCCGAACAGGCGAAACTCGCTCAGGAAAAGAACGCCGCCATCTCTGCCCGCGATCAGGCTGAGAAAGACGCTCAGGCGCTGCGCACGCGATTGAGGGACCAGTTAAATCTGATTCTGACCACTCGCGACACGGCACGGGGTCTCATTGTGAACATGTCGGATGTTCTGTTTGACTTTAACCAGTCGGATCTGAAACCGGGAGCCCGCGAGAAGCTGGCGAGAGTTTCAGGAATCCTGCTGGCGTATCCCTCTCTGCGGGTCTCCGTTGAGGGTCATACCGATTCCGTCGGCACGGACGATTACAACATGAAGCTCTCTCAGAAGCGGGCCGAAGCTGTTCGCGACTACCTTACATCGAACCAGATCAGTGCCGCCAATGTTCAGGCGGTGGGCCTGGGGAAAGCGGATCCAGTGGCCTCGAACGATACTGCGGCGGGCCGCCAGGAGAATCGACGTGTGGAGTTAGTGGTGATCGGCGACGTGATCGGGCAGACGGTTTCCACGACGACCGAAGTGCAACCCACCCCTTATCAGACCAGGCCGGATAGCGCCCCCGGCAATCAGCCGAGGCAGTAAATTGGCTGGACCCACATAAACAGGTGGTTTAAATCGGCGGGGAAACTCAGGATTCTGCGTTTTCCCGTCGATTTTTTTGGATTAGCGTTGATGAATGCCGGTCGGGCACACGGGCGCAGTTCGTCGCCCTGCAGCCGGTTCATCGTATGAGATGTTGTCTGAGCGGCGCAGATCCCGACCCCGTAGCTCCCGGTGGGCGCCGGATCGACGAGGCGGCGGGAAAGCTCAAGGGCCGCTTGTAAACGTCGCCATAAACGTCCGTCGAAGCCTTTGGCATCTTTGTGCTCGAAACCTACGCCGATCTGCATCTCTGAAGTCCGGCTTTTCATCCTTCTCCAAAATTCCGCACTGCGGAGGCTGTGGGTGTTGGCCCAGTGTCATTGCGAATCTCCACCGCCGTACAATACAGGTATCCACATAAAGATGGAAAAGACCTTTTACATCGAAACCTTTGGCTGCCAGATGAATGCGCACGACTCCGAAAAGGTCGTGGGCACGCTTGAGCAGAAGGGCTATACCAAGGTTGACACCCTGGAGCAGGCGAATTACGTCTTCTACAACACCTGCAGCATCCGCGATAAAGCCGAGCAGAAAGTCTTTAACAGGCTGCAGAGTTTCAAGTATTCGGGGAAAGACAAGATCTTCGCGGTGATCGGCTGCGTCGCCCAGCAGGAAGGCGAAAAAATCTTCGCGCGCGCCCCTCACGTCAGCCTTGTCGCCGGCTCCGCCAGTTACACGAAACTACCCGAAATGCTGGTGCAGCTTGAAGCGGGCAAAAAGCGCGTTACCGGTCTGAGTTTTGAAGGCTCGGAAGCCTTCGATACGCCCTTCACGCGCCGCGATAACCCGCATCGCGCCTATCTGACCATCATTGAAGGTTGCGATAAAAGCTGCGCTTATTGCGTGGTGCCGTTCACGCGCGGTCCGGAGCGCAGCCGCACCAGCGCCAGCGTGATGGAGGAAGCGCGCCGCCTTGCCGACACCGGCTACACCGAGATTCAGCTGCTGGGCCAGAACGTAAACAGCTATCGCGATCCATCGCCCACGGGTTGGGACTTCGCTACTCTGCTTGACCGCGTGGGCGGTGTGCCCGGCATTCGCCGCGTCCGCTTCACCACCTCGCATCCGCGCGATTTCGTAAAGCCCATCATCGACGCCATCGATTCCAATCCAAACCTCTGCAACCATGTCCACCTGCCGGTGCAGTCGGGCTCGACCAGCGTTCTAGAACGCATGCAGCGGCTCTACACGCGCGATCAATACATCGAGCGCATCGGGTGGATGAAGAACGCGAAAAGGCCCATCGCAATTACGACGGATATCATCGTCGGCTTCCCGGGCGAAACCGAAAAGGATTTCGAAGACACGCTGGCGCTGCTCGATGAAGTCGAGTACGATTCGCTCTTCGGGTTCAAGTACTCGCCGCGGCCGAACACCGGCGCTCTCGCCATGCCCGATCATATTCCCGAGGAAGAGAAGACCCGCCGCCTCGTCATCGTCAACGAGCGGCAGCGCGCGATTCAGATCCGCCGCCATACGGCGATGATCGGAGCAGTTGAAGAGGTCCACGTGGAGGGCCGCAATCAGGCTCTCGGACAATGGATCGGACGCACATCGCAGAACCGTACGCTGAACTTCTCTACACCGGAAGGAATCCACGGCGAATCGCTCACGGGCGATTATGTTTCGGTTCGTGTGACGCGCGCCGGCCCCAATTCTTTGGTGGGCGAAAGCGTGAACTGAGGGGTGGACGAAAGCGAAAACTGAGCCGGTTCGCGCTTGTGCTGTAATAAAAGTATGGAAGTCGAGATGAAGATCCGCGGATTGATGATGGACCCCGTCACAAGCATGCCGATTGTCATCCTGAAGGACGTTGGCAGCAACAACGTGCTCCCCATCTGGGTCGGCATTTACGAAGCGAACGCCATTGCGCTTGAAATCGAAAAAGTTTCAACGCCGCGGCCCATGACTCATGACCTGATCAAGACCCTGCTCCTGGGCCTCGACGCGGGTATCCGCAAAGTCGTTGTCAATGAGTTGAAAGAAGACACATTCTTCGCGGTCATCTGGGTCGAGCGCGAAGGAGAGCTCATCTCTGTGGATTCGCGCCCGAGCGACGCGCTCGCTCTTGCGTTGCGCCTCGACTGTCCCATCTTCGTGGATGAAACCGTGCTCAAATCCGCCAAACACGCGAGCACCGTTTCCGACAAACTGAATACCAATCAGGAGCTGAAACGCTACCTCGAGAACCTCGGGGACGAAGATCTCGGCCGCTATAAGATGTAGGCTTGACCAACTGGAAATTTGAAGTTCTCGACCTTGCCTACGGGCATATCTCCGAAGGCCCCGCCTGGGATGGCACAGGCCTTCTGTTTACGCATATTCAGCAAAGTAAAATCATGCGTTTCGATCCGGCTACGGGCGTTGTTTCCGTCTGGCGCGAGAATACAAACTGCGCCAATGGGTTGACCTTCGATGCCGACGGGCGTCTTTACGGATGCGAGGGCGGAGCGACGCCCAGTGCGCGTCGTGTGGTTCGCTACGAGCCGGATGGCGGGTTCACCGTTCTGGCCGACAGCTTCGAAGGCAGGCGGCTGAATATTCCGAACGACATTGTGGCGGATCCGGAAGGCTCACTCTGGTTTACCGATCCGTTTTACGAAGGCGCGGCTGGTCCCTGGAGCGAGGACCGGTCGCAGAAAGATCTGGACCACGATTCGGTCTATCGGCTCGATCCGAAGTCTGCCGGTGGTTACAGCATCCACAGGGTCACCTTCGATACCACCCGCCCCAACGGTCTGCTCTTCTCGCTCGATTTCAAGACGCTCTACGTCGCGCAGAGCGGCCGAGGAAGCGCCGAGAAGCGGCAGTTGCGTGCCTATCCGGTCAATGCCGATAAGACTCTGGGCACTGGCGGGATTCTGCACGACTTCGGGGAGAATCGCGGAATCGATGGCATGCGCATCGATACTACTGGAGCGATTGTGGCCACAGCCGGCTGGGAAATCGGCGGCCCCGGCCCCATGATCTATGTGTTTGCGCCCACCGGCGAGGTGCTCGAAAGGCATCCCGTACCCTGCACGCGGCCAACAAACTGCGCGTTTGGAGGCGATGATCTCAGCGATCTCTATGTCACTTCCATCGATGGCTCTTTGTTCCGGGCGCGGACCGAACGGACGGGCAAACCGCTCTATTCCGGCCGTAAAAACTGACGGCTTAGATTCAGAACCGTCGTTTGCGGCGAACTACGATAAGTGCTCCCATGCCCGAGGCAAAAAGAAGGATACTCGCCGGTTCCGGAACCGCGTTGAAGTTGTAGCCGATAACGTCGAGCGCTCTTAGCTCGACGCCAAGCGGCGGGTTGGCGCCGGGGGTCCCGAAAGAATCCTGAACCTGAGCCGTGTCGCCTTTCATCCAGTCGCCGTAGTCTCCGGAACCTGAATTGTCGAACGGACTCAGACTGGTGGTTCCGTCGATCGAGAAATAGGCCGATTCCCGCGAGTCGGTGGTAAAACTGCGGACGCCAGGGCTGCGGTAGCGGAAGAAATCCTCCGGTGAAGGCTGGTTGCTGTAGGGTGGCGTTGTCTCTACCCCAAGCGTCGAACCCAGCCCGAGAATCTCATCGATCTCGTGTTCCAGCACCGACATGAGACTGTACTGCCCAGTCGTGCCCGGAGCGCCGGGGTTGGTAAGTGACGCGTTGAAAGAGATAGTCCCGTCGGAGACGCCGTCGGCTATGGGAGAGAGTCCCAGAGCCTTGGCATTGGCCGATTTGATGAGAATGTCGGTCGCGCTCGTGACGGGATTGGTGCTTCCGCCGGGAAGATGGGCGAGGGCGGTCGCATCGTCCGCCGTGGTCGCATCGGCCTGCAGACTCGAGCGAAACGAAAGATAGCTGCTGGTGTAAAGAAGGAAGTTGCTTTGACCCAGACCGCTGCTCATTTCCTGAAACCTGATGTAAACCTTGATCGGATCGAGAAAAGCCGATTCATATTGGTCAATGACAGTGTTAATAGTGGCCTTAATATTTGCGGAATTCGGGTCGGAGGTAATAGAACTGTCGAAAGTGGGGGTAATAATGAGACCCCCGAAAACTGGCGCTCCCGAAGCCTCGAGCAGCGCGCATATAGCGCAAAACAAGTATTTTGAACGAAACATTTTTCTCCGGGACGCTCATCTTTTTTATAGCGATGAATCGAATCGATATATGGTCGGACGCAGCCGCCGTATCGTGAATTCATACTATCATCGATCCCCGAAGACCTACCAAAAACCGGCTGGAAATCGGAATGGTACCCTGATAGCAATCACTCCGCGTAACAGTACCACCCCCACGCGAGGTGGCGCCGCGGAGAAAAAACCCTTCTTATGAGCAGCATTCAGGTAACACTTCCGGACGGTAGTATTCAGCAGGCGGCCGCCGGAACCACAGCTTTCGACATTGCCCAGAAGATCAGCCCAAGGCTGGCGGACGCCGCGGTGGTAGCGAAAGTCAACGGCCAACTCTTCGACCTGAAGCGGCCGCTGGAATCGGATTCCACAGTTCAGATTCTGACTTCCAAAGACCCCGAAGCACTGGTGGTTTACCGGCATTCGACCGCCCACCTTTGCGCGGCCGCGGTCCTCGAGCTTTTCCCCGAAACGAAGCTCGGAGTAGGTCCGCCCATTGAGACCGGTTTCTACTACGACTTCGACCGGCCGGAGCCGTTTACCCCGCAGGATCTCGAAAAAATCGAAGCGAAGATGTGGGAGTTGCAGGCGCAGAGTCTGACCTATGACCGCCGGATGACACCCAAGCCCGAAGGTCTGGCGAAGTACCGCCAGATGAATGAGCCCATGAAGGTGGAGCTCATTGAAGAGAAGGCCGATGACGTTTTCTCCGAATACACTCTGGGCCCGCACTTCATAGATTTCTGCCGCGGGCCGCACGTCCCGGATACTTCAAAGATTAAAGCCTTTAAGCTGCTTTCCATCGCCGGCGCCTATTGGAAAGGCGACGAAAAAAACAAGCAGTTGCAGCGTATCTACGGAACCGCCTGGTTTTCGAAAAAAGAACTCGAAGAATACCTCAATAAGCTCGAAGAAGCGAAGAAGCGCGACCACCGCAAACTGGGCCAGGAGCTCGATCTGTTCAGTATCCAGGAACTGGCCGGGCCCGGTCTGATCTTCTTTCATCCGAAAGGCGGAATTGTCCGCAAGCAACTCGAAGACTGGATGCGCGATGCGTATCTGAAGCGCGGTTATTCGCTGGTCTACACGCCTCACGTGATGCGCCGCGAACTTTGGAAGACCTCGGGCCACGCGAACTATTATTCGGAAAACATGTTCACTCCCATGGAGCTGGACGATGCGGAATATCAGCTCAAGCCCATGAATTGCCCGGGCCATATTTTGATCTATGCCGACCGGCAGCACAGCTATCGCGACCTGCCTGTGCGGCTGGGTGAGCTCGGCACCGTCTATCGTTACGAGCGCTCCGGAACCATGCATGGATTGCTGCGTGTGCGCGGTTTCACTCAGGACGACGCCCACATTTTCTGCACGCCCGAACAGGTGGAAGACGAAATCGTGAACTGCCTGGATTTCGCGGTCGACACCCTGAAGACCTTTGGGTTCACGGAATACAAGGCCGAGATTTCCACCTGGGATGGCGGCGCGAGCGGAAAGTATGACGGTGAGCCCGAAAAGTGGCAACTGGCCGAAGGAGCGTTACGCAAGGCCTGCGACCGCCTCGGGATCGACGCCACAGTGACTCCCGACGAAGCGGCGTTTTATGGTCCTAAGATCGACGTGAAGCTGGTGGATGCCATCGGGCGCCTCTGGCAGCTCTCCACGGTCCAGTTCGATTTCACGCTACCCCAGCGCTTCGAGTTAGAGTATGTCGCCGAAGATGGGAAGAAGCATCGGCCGGTGATGGTGCATCGTGCGCTTTTCGGTTCGGTCGAGCGCTTCTTCGGCATTCTGGTGGAGCATTACGCGGGCGCTTTTCCCACATGGCTCGCGCCTGTCCAGGCTACCGTTCTGCCGATCACGGACAAGCAAATGGCCTATGCCCATGAAGTCGCGGAGAAACTGAAGGCCGCGGGCGTCCGCGTGACTGTGGACGACCGCAATGAAAAGGTCAACCTGAAAATACGCGACGCGCAGATGCAGAAGATACCGTACATGCTTGTCATCGGCGGGCGCGAGGCGGATGCCGGGCTGGTTTCGGTACGCCATCGTAAACGCGCGGATCTGGGCACTTCGCCGGTCGAAGAATTCATTGCGGCCATCAAGGCCGAAATCGATTCGAAGAGTTTGGTGTAAAGGACATTCGTGACCGGTAACGACCTTCGCCAGCGCTTTCTCGATTTCTTTGCCGCCCGTGGCCACCAGGTGGTCCGCAGCGGATCGCTTGTTCCGGCAAACGACCCCACGCTGCTCTTCACCAACGCGGGCATGAACCAGTTCAAAGAGGTCTTCGAAGGCGCCGAGACACGCCCTTACCCGCGCGCCACATCGTCCCAGAAATGCGTTCGCGCGGGCGGTAAACACAACGATCTCGAAAACGTAGGTTATACCCGCCGTCACCACACTTTTTTCGAGATGCTGGGCAACTTCAGCTTCGGCGATTATTTCAAGGCCGAAGCCATTGAGTTTGCCTGGGAACTGATCACCAAAGATTTCGGACTCCCGAAAGACAAGCTCTACATCACCGTTTTTCGCGAAGATGACGAAGCCGAGGAACTCTGGCAGAAGATCGCCGGCGTCCCAAAGGACCGCATATTCCGCCTCGACGAGAAAGACAATTTCTGGCAGATGGGGGATACGGGACCGTGCGGACCGTGCTCGGAAATCCACTACGATCTCGGGCCGGGAGCCGCCGAGCCAGGCCGTGAGAACGAACAATTCCCACTCGATGGGGGCGGCCGCTTCGTCGAAATCTGGAACCTCGTATTTATGCAGTTCAACCGCGATGCTTCTGGCTCCATGACGCCGCTGCCGCGGCCGTCCATCGATACCGGCATGGGGCTCGAGCGCCTGGCTGCCATCTCTCAGGGCAAGCTGTCGAATTACGATACGGACCTGATTCTTCCCATCATTCATCGCGCGGCCGAGTTGTTCGGCGCCGAATATGGATCGGGCGAACGCACCGATACCGCACTGCGCATCAATGCCGATCATGCCCGCGCCACCGCGTTCCTGATTCACGACGGTGTGCTCCCGTCAAACGAGGGCCGCGGCTATGTACTGCGCAAAATTATGCGCCGCGCTATGCGCAACGCCCGGCTGATCGGCCGTCAGGAGCCCTATCTTTATGAGCTCACCGGCTTCGTCGCCGAACTGATGCGGCCGGCTTATCCGGAGCTGCTGGAATCTGTGAACCGCGTTGCGCGCATCGTCAAAGATGAAGAGCATCGCTACGCAACCACGTTTCTCGTGGCCGAAAAGGTTTTCGGAGATGAACTCGCGAGCCTCGCGGATAAAGCGGTTCCGGGCGCGGTTTCTTTCAAGCTCTACGATACCTATGGACTGGCGCTCGACGAACAGGAAGAGATGGCGCGCGAGCGCGGCTTTCAAATTGATCGCGACGCCTTCGAAGCCGAAATGCGCCACCAGCGAGAGCGCGCCCGCGCCAGTTGGAAGGGTGGAGACAAGGCTTCCATTGCTCCCGTGTATCGTGAGCTTCTTGCTGCCGGCCGCACGCGCTTCCTCGGTTACGACTGTCTGAATTCGGTCTCGAAAGTGGTGGCCCTGCTTGTCGGACAAAAAAGCGTCGATCAGGTGCCGCACGACGCTGAAGCGGAGCTCGTTCTCGATCAAACGCCTTTTTATGCGGAGACGGGCGGGCAGGTGGGCGACCGCGGAAATCTTTCGAATGCGCATACGGGCGAGCTTGTCGCAACCGTGCTCGACACTTTCCCGGCGGTGCCCGGCCTCGCCGTACACAAGATCCGGACGCTGGCTCCACTCCACGTCGGGGACGAGCTCACCACCCAGGTAGCCGCCCCCGAGCGGCTCTCGACGCAGCGCAACCATACCGCCACGCACCTGCTGCAGGCGGCGCTTCGCCAGGTTCTGGGGCCGCACGTGAAGCAGGCCGGCAGCGTGGTGGAGCCTCCGCGTCTGCGTTTCGATTTCAGCCACTACGCCGCGGTCGATCCCGCCGAAATTACCGAAATCGAGCGGCTCGTGAACCAGCAGATTCTCTCGAATACGCAGGTTTCCACCAGCGTCATGGCCATCGACGAGGCGATTGCCACCGGGGCGATGGCGCTCTTCGGTGAAAAATACGGCGAAGAGGTCCGCGTGGTCTCGATTCCGGACTTCAGCCGTGAGCTCTGCGGCGGCACCCACGTCACTCGTACCGGAGACATCGGCGTCTTTAAGATCGTGTCCGAGAGCAGTATTTCCGCCGGTGTGCGCCGCATCGAAGCCATCACCGGTGAAGCCGCCATCGCGCAGTTTCAACAGTCGACGGAAGCCCTGCACCGAATGGCCGGCATGCTGCGAGTCGCCGAACCCGAACTGATTGAGCAGGTCGAGCGGTTGCTCGCCGATAAGCGCACTCAGGAGCGGCAGATTGAACAGCTCAAGACCAAAATCGCTCATGCGGCCGCCCGCGATCTGGAATCGAAAGCCAAAGAGAAGGGCGGCGTCAGATATCTCGCGGTCCAGGTCGATGGACTCGACCGCCAGCAGATGCGCGCGTTAGCCGATTCCCTGCGCAACAAATGGAAGTCAGGCGTAGTTGTGCTTGCTTCCGCGGAAGATGGCGCCGTATCGATCGTCTCCGCTGTAACCAAAGATCTAACCCAAAAACTGCAGGCGGGCAAGCTGGTGGGCGCGCTCGCGCTTGCCGTCGGAGGCAAGGGCGGCGGACGTCCCGACCTCGCGGAAGGCGGGGGCAAAGATCCTTCCGCGCTTCCGCAGGCTCTCGCCGCCATCGCCGCCGAGATCGAAAGTAAGTTGTGAACAGCCGGACCGATTACGATGCGCTGGTGATCGGCGCGGGACCCACGGGACTCGCCTGCGGTATTGAATTGAAGAAGCGGGGCATCGACGCTCTCGTCGTCGATAAGGGCTGCATCGTCAATTCCATTTACCACTACCCGACTCACATGACGTTCTTTACCACTCCCGAGCTTCTCGAGATTGGCGACATTCCCATGACCAGCCTCAACGAGAAACCCACTCGGACGGAGGCATTGAAATATTACCGGCGGGTGTCGGAACATTTCAAGCTGAACATCCACCAGTACGAACGGGTCGACTCTGTTACGGGTGAGGATGGGGCTTTCCGCATCGCCACGAGCGCATGTGTCTACAACGTAAAGAAGGTCATTCTCTCGACCGGATATTACGACATCCCCAATCTGTTGAACGTGCCTGGCGAAGATCTGCCCAAGGTCATTCATTACTACAAGGAAGCTCACCCTTTCTACGATCACGATGTGATGGTGGTGGGCGCCAAGAATTCAGCCGCCATTGCCGCGCTTGAGCTTTATTGGACCGGGGCCCGCGTAACGCTTGTGCACCGCGGACCGGGGATTCATCATCACGTCAAATACTGGATCAAGCCGAATATTGAGAACAGAATTAAGAACGGCGAAATAAAGGCCTGGTTTAACTCCTCTGTGGTGGAAATCGGCCACAAGTCGGTGCTTCTCAGTACGCCCGAAGGTGAACGTTCCGTAACCAACGATTTCGTTCTGGCCATGACCGGGTACAGTCCCGACCTTGCGTTCCTCAACGCCGCGGGCATTACCCTCGAACCGCACACCAGGAAGCCGAAGACGAATCCTGCCACGCTCGAAAGCGAGCGGAAGGGTATCTACCTTGCAGGAGTTATAGTTGCGGGAATGCACACCAATGAGATATTCATTGAGAATGGGCGCTTTCATGGCCGGCAGATTGCCGACGCCATTGCATTTGCCCTGGCTTCTAAGTAGATCTGTAACAATCATTCCGTCTTAATAACTCCCTTGGCCCGGTGATTGCATCTAAATGGTGTGCGCGAGCCGTCAGAGCCCGCGACCAAGGGGTACAAATGTTCGAATCGATTCTCAATGCTCTATTTGGTTGCTCTCACAAAAGGACAACTTTTCCCATTACTCCATCCCGGCGTACCCAGTTATCGTCGGAAAGCAGCCGCCAGGGAACCTATATCGTTTGTCTCGATTGCGGTCGTGAGTTTGATTACAACTGGCGTTCCATGAGCGTCGACACTGCGTCTTCCCACGCCCACCCCGGCGCTCTTGCCGGCGTGGCTGAGACAAGACTTTGACGTCGGTCTTTTTCGCGATTTAGTAATCTAGCCATCGGAACAATACTTTTTGATGGCGACACCATACCGAGCTTCACTCTGGATCTGGATTCTCGTGTCGGGCGCATCCGCCTTCGTTGTCTTTGAGGCTCTGGATCGTTTGACGCAGCCACCCGGCGCAGTGAAGATATTCGTTCCGCCTCCCAAATCTCCGCCGGCAATTTATAAGCATGCGGTAATTGAAGACGCTCCGCCGATGGCGGAGATTATCCCGCGCGCGATTGCTCCACTGCCCAGGATTGATTTGCCGCCACTGCCGGAACGTTGGCCAGTCTCAAGGAAACAGTCCCCAGGGAGCCAATGATGACGTTCTCAGCCTGATATGAGGCGAATGGCAAACCAGGCACCGCCCCCCGCGGCGAGAGCTCCAGCCACGAAAAGCCTCATGCGGGTGAATCTTGCCAGTATATGTACGACGGCTCCTGATATGGCCAGAACCGACATGGAGGCCACGCCGGCGCCCACCAGTACGGGTACTTGCCCATAGCCGGAGCTCTTCAAAAAAGCCGCGAAATACAGGCCCGAAAAAGATCCGGCAATTGCCGCGAACGCCAGAGTGAGTGGCCAGCGCCTGGCCGCGGCGGGGGCGACGATAACCTCCACGGCAATCCAGACGAGTGCCAGGGCCGCCACGCACTCCGCAAATAAGGGCGCCAACGTCCCGCTGAAGTTGGCCATGGCAGCCTGAGATGCAATAAAAACGCACCCCGCTGCAAACAGCTGCCGGCCAAAACCCGATACCATGGCGAGCCCAAATAACAGCACGGCGACGGCGGCGCTCGTCCAGACGCGAAGCGCCCCGGCCACGCCCTGCTCGAAAGCTCGTTCGGCAGCCGTCGGGGGGCGGAAGGTCAGAGTCGCGGACGGAAATGCCGAGTCGAGAATAGCGCGGTCGGTCTTGCCCTCGCGCTCGGCACGCAGCACGTGGATGTGGTTTGCAACCGTAGCCTCATAGAAGGTGCATTCGACCCCGAGTTGCCCGATGGGCTCCGGAAACACATAATTCGCCGCACAGATCCACGCGGCGGCGGTGATGTCGTGATGGCACTCATCGCTCACAAGCCGCGCTTTCGCCGACCCGCTCGAAAAAGAAATGTGCGCAAAGAGAAGCCCGGCCGGGTTGTCCGTTCCCTTCACCTCGTAATCGGGCATTCGAAGGATGTATTCAAGCCGTTCCCGTTCGATTGTTACCTGTCCGCTCGACATGCTGATTACGTGCGCCTGGGCCGGCCCGCAAATGACAGCGATCAGCGCGGCCGCGCCGCGAACCTTCACGCGATGGTTACCGGCTGCCTGAGGGTCACGCGCGACTTGCGGAAGCGGTGATAGAGCAGCCGCATGAGAGCGAGCGTCGGGACACTGAGAAATATTCCCGCCACTCCCCCGATCTCACCGCCCGCGAAAACACCGAAAATCACCAGCAGCGGATGCAGTTCCACGCCCTTGCTCATGAGATGGGGCGACAGAAGGTAGTCCTGAAAGATGCGGTAGATCCCGAGAAAAAGAACCACCCAGAGAACATGCGGATAGCCGCTGAAGGCAGTCACAGCGATGATGACGGCCGCGGCGCTCAGCGGGCCGACAAGCGGAACGAACTCCAGGGGAAATGCAATCGAGGCCAGCAGCAGCGAGTAAGGGACGCCGAGCAGGCTCAGCCCGATGCTGAATGACACCAGGGTCGCGAGACACAGAAAAAGCAGGGCACGCATATATTGCAGCAGCAGGGTATGAACGTCGAGCAGCGTGTCTTCTGCCTTCTCCCTGCTGCCGGAGTCGAGCATGTCGATAAAACTGTCTCTGATCTGCCGTCCGTCCTTCAAAATAAAGAAACTCAGAATGGGAATGATGACGATGTAGATCAAATTTGCCGAAATCGAAAGAAGTTGCAGACTGGCGCGCGGGATGAAGGAAACAATCTGGTCGTAGTGCTGTTTGACTTGTCCTTCAATCGCCACTGCGATCTGATCTTTTATGGATTTCACGGGTCTGACGCTGGTGGAAGGCTCCTGCCTGATCCGCTGCAGAAGGGCGGGCCCGGCCTTCGCCAGGTTGTCCGCCTGAACGGCAACGGCCGACCCGATCACGGCGCCGAATCCGCCCACCACCCCAATGACGAACAGGAACGTCAGCGCCAGCGCAGGAGCGCGCGTCCGCGCGGTAAGCCGGCGGTCGATCAAATCCATCAGGGGGTAGAGCAGATATGCCAGCAGCAGCGCGATCACGAAGACAATCAGCGTTCCGCGGATGACGTAGATCGTCAGCAGAAGCAGCAGCACCGCGGCCGCGCTCCACGTATGGCGGGCTGCCTTCTCGTCAATGCCCAGCAACGGTCAAGCCTCCTTCGGGCGCTGCGGGAACGGGAATTTTCTCCACCTTCACCCGCGAGATCCGGTTGCGCTCCATCGCCGTGACGGTAAACCGCCGGCCTCCGAAGATCACAGACTCTCCCGGCTTCGGGATGTGCCCAAGTTTATACAACATATAACCGGCGATCGTCTCGAAGCCGGCGTTGGCGGGCAGATCGATATCGTAAATGGAATCGAGGTCCCTTATGCCCGTGGCGCCGTCCAGTTCCACCTCGCTCAGTTCCGGTGCGTGAGGCTCCATTTTATCGTCGAATTCATCTTCAATCTCGCCCACAATCTGCTCGAGCACGTCTTCTACGGTTACCAGGCCCGTCACGGTGCCGAATTCATCCACTACCAGAGCCATGTGCGTGTGGCGCTCACGGAACTCCTCCAGCATCTGCAGCAGAGGCTTGGTTTCAGGCACAATCAGAGGCTTGCGCATGATCCTTCCCAGAACGAACTGAGGAGCCGGGCGGCCCAGCCGGATATTGGTGCGGCGCTCATGCCAGACGCGCAGCATGTCTTTGAAGAACACCACGCCCACCATGTCCTCGGGCGCTTCGTCCCACACGGGCAGGCGGGAATGCTGAGTGGTCACCATCGCTTCCAGAACCTGATCAAGCGAGGAAGCAATTGGTACCGAGGCAATGTCATGGCGGGGTTTCATGACTTCTCGCACGGAGGCCTCTTCCAGATCCAGCACGCGATGAATCATGTCCTCCTCCTTCTCCGGCAGTATCCCCGAGAATCTACTCAAGCTGACGATGAGCTTCAATTCCTCGGCGGAATGACCGCCGCCGCGATGGTTCGTGGCCCGCACCCCCAGCATGCGCGTAATGCCGTTTGTCGAGCTTTCGACAATGTTGACAAACGGCGAAAGCAACCGTGTGAGCACGGTCAGAGGGGGCGCGACGACAAGGGCAAGCCGGTCCGCCTTTGCGATGGCCAGATTTTTCGGCACCACCTCGCCGATAACCACATGGGCGTATGTCATCACCAGAAAGGCGAGCACGAGGCACACCCCGTGCAGCAAGGTCGCGGTCGCAGGTGTCAATAATGGATGGAAAGCGCCTGACAGCAGTTCAAAGAGAGCATCCTCGCCAGCCCATCCCAGCCCCAGGCTCGCGAGCGTGACCCCGATCTGGGTTACGGAGAGAAGCCGCTCCGGGTGAGCGAGAAGGCCAAGCGCCATTTTTGCGCCCGTCTGACCTTCTTCCGCCAGATGCCGAAGGCGGGAGTCGCGGACGGAAAGCAGGGCAACTTCGGCTGCGGCAAAGAAGGCATTGATCGCCAGGATTACCCCAAGAATTGCCAGTCGCGTCAAATAACCGCCTTCCATGGCTATACATTAGCGCTGGGCGCTATTCGGAAGCCTGGAGCGACGAGTTTTCGAGGTCGGCGTGGACGATATACCTCTTCGGCGCGGAGCCGACGTAGTGGAAAGGGTAGCAGGTAATCAGGTTCAACTCGGCTGTGGTCGAGGGCTGCAGACTGGCTGTATTCGTCGGGTCCACGATTGTCATCGAGTCGACCCGATAACGGAATCGCTGTCCGCTTCGCTCCAGGATCACCTCATCGCCCCGCCGGATATTTTGGAGTACGCGAAAATGGGTATCACGGTGTCCCGCGATCACGCAGTTCCCGTTTTCACCGGGGAGAACGGTTCCCGTCAGGTGACCGGGGCCGCGCTTCAGATCGCGATCCCCGGTGCCCTCCACAACGTAGAGCACTGAGTGCAGACTGGGGAACGACAACTTTGCGACAGCTATTCCGGAAGCTGGAGTGTTTCGGACCGGAAGATCTTCCACAGCCTCCCGAGTGCTCGTGCCGGGCGCCGGACTCACCGCGTCCGGAGCGTTTTCCTGGTTCCACTCCTGGGAAATTTCATCCTGAGCAGTGTGGGATTCACGGTATTCCAGGAATCCGCGCACCGCGAGAAAGCTTCCGCTGGCTACGAGGATCCAGGTACAGACGGCAATGGAAAAGGCCCGCATTCTGTGCTCAAAAAGGCTCTATTTCAAAAAGGCTCTATTCAAAAACCCCTACGGGCTGCGGCTGTAGACCGCAACCCGTAAGGTGATCGATAATACGTCGAGGATTTTCAGCTACGAAGCTTGCGCAGCATCATGCCGGCGCCCGAAAGCATTCCACCGCTGAGCATGAGAGTGAGCCAGTCACCAGCCGTATGCGGCATAGCCGGCGCTGGAGCCGATTCAGGAACAGGGGCTGGAGCAGGCGTATTCTGCGCTACAAACGCGGATTCAGGAGCAGGCGCGGGCGCGGGAGTCTCCACCTGAGCAATCTGCGTCTGCTGCTGCTG
This sequence comes from Terriglobia bacterium, assembly GCA_040003745.1. Lineage (GTDB taxonomy): Bacteria > Acidobacteriota > Terriglobia > Bryobacterales > Bryobacteraceae > BOG-234. Next base: position 1,489 of record JBDUBZ010000002.1, on the reverse strand, counting down.
GACCGGCGCGGCCAGCGCGACTTGGGGGGTCTCGTCCTTCTTGTCGGTCTGCTCGTAGGTGGCCGCTACAGTGTAAGGCTGCAGAGCTTCACGCTGACGGGCTTTGACGGCGGGAGGCAGCGGGAATTCGTATCCATAGTTCTTTCCCTGCACCCAAACCTTATCGAAGTAATAGTCGCTGCCATAGTGATGCAGCACGACCGAAGTCTTGTCCGGGGTGTTGTTGTCCAGAGCGGCGATAGTCATCGCTGTCGCCTTCAATTTCATCCCATTATCCGCAAAGATCATGAGTATGCGGCTGTTTGTACCGCCATCGTCCATCTGCCGAATTACGTAATGTCCGGGTTGAAGAACGGTGTTATTGATGGTTACCGAATACGGAAGGTCAACAATCACCTTGTCATACAGCGGACCCTGGGCATTCGCACCGACAGTGCTGGCGGCAAAACCGGCGACCAAAGCCCCTGTCGTAAATAGAAAATTGTTTAGTTTCATAAGTTTGCTCCTGTAAAATCAGCGCCGGACCGCGGGCGATTCTATCATCGGACCGTAGGATTGCCGGGTCGATCTCTCGTCAGTGGTCTTTGCAGTTAGCGTGCCAAAAGCGATTGCAATATTGAAGTGAGCGGATTAAGAACCACCTATTAGTATTCGGGGCATTCTCCCAGGACGAGAAACCCCGCGTGGTAAATTGGAGTTCGCCTCTTCGTCCCCATCGTCTAGAGGCCCAGGACATCGCCCTTTCACGGCGGTAACGAGGGTTCGAATCCCTCTGGGGACGCCACTTCACCAGCAATTTTCCGGCATAAGAACAGCAGCGTTGGGTCAGACTGAACCCACCGATGCCCTGCAGAGGACCGGACCGAAAGCCAGGCGACGATAAATTACATGGCGATGCGCACCGCGAAGGCTGGAATTGCGTCGGCAATCGCTACGTCCTTCGACAGCAGCACATAAGCAAATGTTGACCCGAAGTGCGGCGGCTGACATCAAACTTCCCGGCGGAACAGCCATCTCTTCACCGACGCGGAGCGCTCCATCGAGCCTTCGACTGTACGGCGGACGCTTCTCGACAGGTCTTCGTCGAAGTGTTCGAGTCCCTGCACGCCCACCATTCCTCAACAGCTTAAGGGCTCTTCCCGTTAACATGCGATAATCGGTCCAACGGATCCAGTTGGGAACGAAATGCCGTCAAAATATATCGTTGGCTTAATATTTGTGGTTGTCGCATCAGCAGCATCCGCGCAGCAGGATGGGCCGCGGGCCATCGGACAGAGCGACAGCGCCAACCTTCCGGTTCAAAAGCTGGGCAAGGACGACCTGATCAGCATCCAGGTCTACGACTCGCCGCAATTGACGCGAACCGTCCGCGTGCTGCCCGACGGCACCATACGGTTGCCCTTGCTGAGCAAACCGGTACACGTCGAAGGAATCTTTCCCGCCCAGGTGGAGGCCTTGATCGCAGACGCCCTTAAAACCGACGGACTGG
>JBDUBZ010000397.1:0-3321 GCA_040003745.1 Terriglobia bacterium | reverse complement strand
GGTGTTCTCTCTCGGAACCCTTGGTTACCTATTGACGGGCACGCCCGGTTCGGCCGCCTCGATCCTCGGCGTGGCGAGTTCCGTCGGCCATCAGATCTCGCAATCCATCGCACCGCTTGAATTAGTAACGATCTATGGAATTGGCATCGGCCCGCCGGCGGCACTGATCGGCCGGCCGGATTCGAACGGCGTCATCGGCGACTCGCTCGGCGGTTATCAGGTGCTCTTCAATGGTGCGCCCGCGCCGTTACTCTACGCCAGTTCGAGCCAGATTAATCTGATCGTCCCCGCGTCAATAGCCAATAGCACCAGCACATCCATTCAAATCGTAAAGCCTGAAGGAACCCTCGCAGTCCCGCCTTTCTCAGTGGTCCCCTGGCTGCCAGTTATTTTTAGCGACATCAGCAATTCCGCCGCCCCCGCTCTGAACCAGGACGGTACTTTGAATTCGCCGGCCAACCCTGCGGCGGCGGGGTCGATCGTGGCGATTTGGCTGACTGGCATTGGCAGCGCAACAGGAGCGGACAATATGATCAACATTCCGGCTCCGCGGCAGAGTAATCTTCCGGTTCGGATTCTCGGACAAGACGGGATGGGACGGGATGATGTACCCGAGCAGGTTCTATACGCCGGGGATGCGCCAGAGCAGCCGAGCGGCGTTTCGCAAATAAACTTTCGCCTGCCCCCGAAAAGATCAGGGTCGCCGGCATACGAGAAGTTCTTCGTCAGCGTCGGTGCTGTGGTGAGCGACGTTTTCTATATTTGGGTGAAATGACCAACGACCGTTTTCGTTTGCTCACTTAGCGTCGAAATACGATAATGTGCTGCTGCGGCAGTGTCTCAATCGACTGCTCGAACCGGTAGCCCTCCGGCTCCACTTCGGCGCGCACCTGCTTAAGCGTCATTTTGTGCTCGGGCTTAATCGGCACATTCGGATCTTCGCCTCGATATTCCAGCAGCACCAGACGCCCGTTCGGCTTAAGCGCCTCGCGCATGTGCTGCAGCATCTTCTCGGGCTCGGAGAATTCGTGGTAGACATCCACCAGCAGAATCAGGTCGACGGATGACGCGGGGAGCTTTGGGTCGTCAACAGTTCCCAGTACGGACCGCACATTGGCGATGTGCCGCTCGCGCATATTTTTCTGCAACAGTTCGAGCATCTCCGGCTGAATATCTTCGCCGTAGACCAAACCCTGCGGGCCCACGCGTTCCGCCAGGCGCCAGGTGAAATAGCCCACGCCCGCCCCGATATCGGCTGCAACTGCGCCCTTGCGAATCTTGAGAGCGTCCAGTGCTTTATCGGGCTTCTCTTCCGACTGCCGCTCAGGCCGCACCAGCCAGTCGGAGCCACCCACCCCCATCATCTGCGCGATGCGCCGGTGCGTGATGGGATGAACGTCCTCGCCGAACAGCAGCGAGCAGGCGAGCAGCAGCGCCGCTACAATCCGGCTTTTTTCCATAGATCGTCCACCCTCTTCTTTACCTCGGGCGACATCCGCAACACGTCGGGCCATTCGCGCGTAAAGCCTTCACCGGGCCATTTGCGAGTGGCGTCCACGCCCATCTTGCTGCCGTAATTGACCAGGCGGCTGGCATGGTCGAGCGAATCGACAGGCCCCATGGTGAACTGAATGTCGCGCTCGGGATCGATGTTGTTCAGCGCGCGCCAGGCGACTTCGCTCACATTCTGGACGTCCACATCTTCATCCACCACGACGATGCATTTGGTGAACATCGCCTGACCCAGACCCCAGATGGCGCTCATCACCTTGCGGGCGTGGCCGGGGTAAGACTTGCGGATCGACACCAGCATGATGTTGTGGAAAATGCCTTCGGCGGGCATGCACATATCGCGCACTTCGGGCAGCTGCATTCGCATCAGCGGCAGGAAAATGCGTTCAATCGCCTTGCCCATGTAGAAATCTTCCATGGGCGGCGGTCCCACTATGGTGGTGGCGTAAATCGGGTCCCTTCGCTGTGTCACGCAGGTGACGTGGAAGACGGGGTACTGGTCCGCCAGCGAATAGTAACCGGTGTGATCGCCAAACGGACCTTCGAGCCGCGATTCGCCGAGTTCCACATAGCCCTCCAGTACGATTTCGGCGTTGGCGGGGACTTCGAGATCGTTGGTCTGGCACTTCACCATTTCGACCGGACTGCCGCGCAGAAAGCCGGCGATCATCATCTCATCGAGATCCGGCGGCAGCGGCAGAATGGCGGAATACATGGTGGCGGGGTCGGAGCCGATCGCGACCGAGACATCCATGCGCGTCTGCCCTTCGGCGATGCGGCGGCGATGGTGTTCCGCACCTTGTTTGTGCGTCTGCCAGTGCATGCCCGTCGTGCGCTCGTCATAGACCTGCATGCGGTACATGCCGCAGTTGCGCTTGCCCGTTTCGGGATTGCGCGTGAAAACCATGGGCAGCGTGATGAAAGGGCCGCCATCGCCCGGCCAGCAGGTAAGCACGGGATAATCGCGGAGCGAAAAATTATCGGTTTTGACGACTTCCTGGCACGCGCCCTTCGAAACAATCTTTGGAAAGAAGGCGCCCATTTCGGCCAGTTTCGGCAGCATTTTGAGCTTGCCCAGCAGACCTTCCGGCATCCGCATTTCGAGATAATCGCTGATGCGTTTGGCGACGGTCTCGACGGTATCCACCTTGAGCGCGATCTCCATGCGGCGCATGCTGGCGAACGCGTTGATGAGCACCGGAACGTGCGAGCCCCGCGGTTTTTCGAACAGCAGGGCAGGGCCGCCGTTCTTGACGGAGCGGTCGGCAAACTCGGTGATTTCGAGTTTGGGGTCGACTTCGAAAGGAATGCGCTTGAGCTGCTTGTTCTTTTCGAGGGCGTGGATAAAGTCGCGGAGGTCGTCGTAGGCCATTCGGGTATCGATCTACTATGATTGCAAGTTCGATTATGACGGGAAGAATAGCAATGATAACGGGCGCCAGCCGGGGTATCGGCCGCGCCTGCGCACTCGAACTGGCAAAGGCCGGCGCAAAGGTGGCGCTGGCGGCTCGGCAGGTGGAGAAACTCGAAGAGGTTGCCGGAGAGATTCGGGCGGCCGGTGGTGAGGCGTTCGTGGTTGCGATTGACCTCAGCGATCAGGCATCCATAAAAGACGGTTTCGCAAAAACCGCCAAAGACTTTGGACGTATCGACATTCTGGTCAACAACGGCGGTGTCACGAAGGATGGGCTCGCGCTGCGGATGAAGGCGGACGACTGGAATTCCGTGCTGCAGACGAATCTTTCCGGCGCGTTCTTCTGCATTCAGCAGGTGATCAGTCCCATGATCCGGGAACGCTGGGGGAGGATT
>JBDUBZ010000396.1:0-3326 GCA_040003745.1 Terriglobia bacterium | reverse complement strand
CAAAGCCGCCGGCCCCACCACGAGTATCCGCGAAGAGCCCTATCAGGCGGATGTGATCAAACGCTACGGAGTCAGGGCCGTGATCGGTAAGGGCGGCATGGGGCCGAAGACGCTGGCGGCGATGAAAGAGTACGGCGCCGTCTATCTCAACGGCATCGGCGGGGCGGCTCAGTATTACGCCCGCACCATCGAGGAAGTACTGGGCGTGAATCTGATGGAATTCGGTATTCCCGAAGCCATGTGGCATCTCCGGGTTAATAATTTTCCGGCGATTGTCACAATGGACGCCCACGGGAACAGCCTGCATGCCGACGTGGAAAAGGCGACCGGCGAGCGGCTTTCCCAGCTGCAATCCGTTTAACCATCGCGCAAGGGAGCCAGGATACAATGGGTTCACCCTTACTGGGGCACCTTCCTCATAATTGGCCAGATAGCTCAGCTGGTAGAGCGCAGCCCTGAAAAGGCTGGCGTCGGCGGTTCGATCCCGTCTCTGGCCACCACATTTCATCCGACGAATCAATCACGCATCCGACCTGCGCCCGGCTATAAACGCCTATCATGGTCAGGTAACGCACCAACACCACTGAAGTGACGCCTTTAAGTCAATTAAGCGAAGAAGAGATTCTCTTTCGCGACACCGTGCGCCGGTTCGCGCGCGAGGAAATTCTCCCGCTGGTACGCGCCATGGATGAGACGGCGACGCTCGATAAAGCTCTGCTCGGGAAGCTGTTCGAACTCGGTCTGATGGGCATTGAAATACCGGAAAAGTTCGGCGGCCAGGGCGGATCGTTCTTCCAGTGCGTGCAGGCGATTGAAGAAATTTCAGCGGTGGATCCGGCCGTAGGCGTAGTTGTGGATGTGCAGAATACCATCGTGAACAACGCGATTTTACGATGGGGCAACGATTCTCAGAAAGCGTCCTGGTTACCCCGGCTGGCCGGCAGCGCGGTGGGCGCTTATGCACTCTCCGAAGCGGGTTCGGGGTCCGACGCTTTTGCGCTCGCAACCACGGCCGAGCTTCGCGGCGACCACTATCTGTTGAATGGCCGCAAGCTCTGGATCAGCAACGCCGCCGAAGCGGAATTGTTCGTGCTGTTCGCCAATGCGAATCCTTCGGCGGGTCATCGGGGCATCACGGCTTTCCTTGTCGATCGCACGCTCCCGGGCTTTCGGGTGGGCCGCAAGGAAGACAAGGTCGGAATCCGTGCATCATCCACCTGCGAGCTGATTCTGGATAACTGCCAGGTGCCCGCCGAAAACGTGTTGGGTGAGGCTGGTAAGGGCTACAAGATCGCTATCGAGACGCTGAATGAAGGACGGATAGCGATTGGTTCTCAGATGGCCGGGCTGGCGAGAGGCGCGCTCGGGCATGCCATCCGATACGCCAAAGAACGGCGGCAGTTCGGGCATCCCATCGCCGATTTTCAGGCCGTACAGTTCGATCTGGCGCGCATGGCGACCGAACTCGAAGCGGCGCGCCTGCTGGTGTACAACGCCGCGAGATTGCGCGATGCCGGCTTGCCCTTCGTCAAGGAAGCCGCCATGGCGAAGTATTTCGCGTCCGGGGCGGCGGAAAATATCGCCTCGAAAGCCATCGAAATCCACGGGGGAATGGGGCTGATCAGGGATTTTCCGGTTGAAAAGCTCTGGCGGGATTCGAAGGTGGGGCGGATCTACGAGGGCACCAGCAATATCCAGCTGATGACGATCGCCAGGAAACTGTTAGCTTAGAATTAACGTCAGTTCAGATTTGCAGGAGTTTTCATGATGCGTGGTTTAGCCTTTTCCTTCCTCGCGCTGGCAGCTTTCGGCGGCGCTGTTCGAGCGGCGGATCTCAGCCCGGACGAGGTCATTAGGAAATTCGCGGCCAAAGAAGCTGAGTTTCGGAAGGCGCGCGAGCAATATACCTATCGGCAGTCTGTGAAGATGGAGGAACTCGATCCCGACGGGCATGTCGGCGGGAAGTGGGAAATCACTTCGGACATCATCTTCGGACCGAACAAGCAGCGTATCGAGAAAGTGGTCTATGCGCCCATGATCACGCTGAAAAATCTGACTCTCACGCCCCAGGACGAGCAGGATTTGAGCAATGTTCAACCCTTCGTACTGACCACGGACGATGTTGGCAAATACGACATCCACTACGACGGCAAACAGAACGCGGACGAAATCCCCTGTTACCTCTTCACGGTCAAGCCGAAGGCAATGGTTAAGGGCGAACGTTATTTTCAGGGGCAGATCTGGGTGGATGACCGCGACTTCCAGATCGTCAAAACCTTCGGTAAGGGCGTGGGCCAGACAAAGAAGAATGACGACAACCAGTTCCCGAATTTCGAGACCTATCGCCAGCAGGTGGATGGAAAATACTGGTTCCCCGTCTATACTCACGCCGACGATGTGCTGCATTTTCAGAACAGCTCACAGCGTATCCGCATGGTCGTCAAGTATCAGGATTACAAGCGCTTCGGGACGGAAACCAATATCACGTTTGGCGGAGAGGTCAAAGATCCGAAATAATATGGCCTGAGGGTCATGGATCACTTTCTCTGGCAACCCGCGCCGGATGTTCCCGCAGTCCGAATCGCCTGGGCGGCCCTTGAGGGCGTTGAAGGTCTGGTGATCGAGGGTGTCAAAGCCGTGCCGAGGCGAGGCGCCGAGGTGGGCGGCGCACTGCTCGGCTACCGCGATCCGCAAACGGGCGACTTCACGATTGAGGGTTTTGAGCCGATTCCCATCGAGTATCAATCCGGTCCATCGTATATTCTGTCCCAGCGCGACATCGCCACGTGGCGGGACCGGGTGGCTGAGCTTCGGCGGCGTTCCCCCGGCTTTATCGGGATCTATCGCAGCCAGACCCGCCCCGGCCTGGGAACCACTCCCGAAGACTGCGCCATGGTCGAGCGATACCTGCCTCGTGAGGAAGGCGTATTACTGCTGGTGAAGCCCCTCGATGCCACCGAATGCGTGGGGTCGTTCTTCTTTTGCGATGGTGGCGCTGTGGTCGATGAGGCTGTCGCCGTGCGCCAGTTCCCGTTTCGGAAGCCGGTGATGCCGTCATTGAAGGCTCCGGCCCTGAAGAGTCGCATGAAGTCGTTCTGGATTCCCACGACCGCCGCGGTGTGTGGGATCGCCATGGCGCTGTTTATCCATTACAACCAGGATCAGAACAGCCAGGATCGGACCCAGGAGAATCCGGTGGCCACTCCGTCCCCGGCGAGCCTGCGCCTCCACGTGGAACCCAACGGATCGAATGCGCGCATTCAGTGGGACCCAGCCTCAGCCCTGCTGGATGGAGCGACGGGCGCAACCCTCAATGTGGCGGATGG
>JBDUBZ010000097.1:0-11275 GCA_040003745.1 Terriglobia bacterium | reverse complement strand
CGAATTCTCTGAAGTCTCGACCGAGCCCGATCAGGCCATCGTGTGTCTGGTGGGAGAGAACATTCGTTACACTCCGGGTGTGGCGGCAAGGGTGTTCACGTCTCTGGGCGATGTGAATACGCGCATGATCTCGCAGGGTGCATCGCTGCTGAATATCAGTCTGGTGATCGCTGAAAAGGACCTGCGCACCGCGGTCGAATCGCTGCACAACGAGTTCTTCCGTGAGCTCGATCCGGGAGTCTTCGAATGAAACTCGCCATCGTCGGTTACGGCAAAATGGGCCGCATGATCGAGGGCATTGCCGTCGGCCGGGGCCATGAAATTGCCCTGAAGCTCGATGAATTCAATAACGCCGGGTTCGCCGGCATCACAGCCGATAACTTCCGCGGCGTGGATGTCGCGATCGATTTCTCACTTCCCTCGGTGGTGGTGGGAAACATCGATCGCATTGCGGCGCTGGGTGTGAATCAGGTCATTGGCGCCACCGGCTGGCTCGACCAGATGGATCACGTCCGCGAGGTGGTGGAAGCCAGCGGCATCGGCCTGGTGTGGAGTCCTAATTACTCCGTCGGCGTCAATGCCTTCTTTCGTATCGTCAGTGAGGCGGCGAAACTGCTCTCCGGCGAGCCCGAATACGAAGCCTGGGCGTGGGAAATTCATCATTCGGCCAAGAAAGACGCGCCTTCCGGGACTCTGCTCAAGCTGGTGGATCGGATGCAGAAAGCCGGCTACGATCGGCGCGTCGATATCGGGTCTAATCGCGCGGGAACCATCGCCGGGACTCACGAAATCGGCTTCGACTCGGCGGCCGATACCATTACATTGCGGCACACCGCGCGCAGCCGCGAAGGCTTCGCACTCGGGGCTGTCAAAGCGGCGGAGTGGGTACAGGATAAGAAGGGTTTTCACGAGTTCGGCAGCACGTTGTTTTAGCGGTTTTCAGGAGGAGGTGGGACATGTTTACGGGATGCGGCACGGCCATGGTAACGCCGTTTCATACGGATGGTTCGCTCGACGAAAAGACGCTGCGGAGCCTCGTGCGCCGTCAGATCGAACACGGCATCGATTTTCTGGTTCCCTGCGGAACTACGGGCGAAAGCCCCACTCTTTCGCGCGAAGAGCATGTGCACGTGGTCGCGATTACAGCGCTCGAAGCGAAGGGCAAAGTGCCTGTCCTCGCGGGCGCAGGCGGCTACAACACGCATGAGGTGATCGAGCTCGCGCGCGAATGCCAGCAGGCTGGCGCCGATGGCATCCTCTCCGTGACGCCCTATTACAACAAGCCCACGCAGGAAGGGCTTTACCAGCATTACAAGGCCATCGCCGAGGCTGTTCCGCTGCCGCTCATCGTTTACAGCGTACAGGGGCGGACGGGCGTCAACGTCGAACCCGCCACCCTGGCGCGGCTCGCTGAAATCGAGAACATTGTCGGGGTGAAGGAAGCCTCCGGAAACATTTCGCAGATGGCCGATGTCATCCATCATGTGCCCGAGCGCTTCAAAGTTCTGTCGGGCGACGACGCCATCACGATTCCGCTGACGGCGCTGGGAGGGCGGGGAATCATCTCAGTTGCCTCGAACCAGATTCCGCGTATTATGACAGAGATTGCCCGCCTCGCCCGGCAGGGTGAATACCATGCTGCGCGCGAGCTGCACCGCATCTATTACCCGCTCATGCAGGTCAATTTTGTGGAGTCGAATCCGATTCCGGTCAAATGGGGTATGCATGTGATGGGGCTGCTCGAACCGGTCTACCGGCTCCCGATGTTTCCGCCATCCGCTGCCAGCCGGCAGAAGATTGAGCAGGTGCTTGAGGCCATGCCAAATGTGGGCGGGAGCGTGGGCATTGCAGCACGAAATTGAAGAGCTGTTCGATAACAAGCCGCAGCACTATGCGCCTGCGCACTTCGCGCTCTTTGCGCGCTTTAAGGATGCGCTGAACGCAGGCGAGGTCCGCGCCGCCGAGCCAGATACGTCGCAACCCTGCGGATGGCGCGTCAACGGCTGGGTCAAGAAAGGCATCCTGCTTGGATTCCGCATGGGCTCCATCGTCGATATGTCGATCGACCCTGCGCGCCAGCCTTACTTCGATAAAGCGACTTATCCGGTCCGCCATTTTACGGCGCAGGATGGAGTCCGTATCGTTCCCGGGGGTTCGAGCATCCGCGACGGCTGCTTCGTCGGCAAAGGCGTCACGTGTATGCCGCCTATGTACATCAACGTGGGCGCGTATGTTGCCGATGGAACCATGGTCGATTCTCATGCGCTGATCGGAAGCTGCGCGCAGATCGGGCGCAACTGCCACGTCTCCGCCGCATCGCAGGTCGGCGGCGTTCTTGAGCCGGTCGGCGCGCTGCCCGTGATTGTGGAAGACGATGTTCTGATCGGTGGCAACTGCGGTGTCTATGAGGGCACCGTGATCAAGACGAAGGCTGTGCTGGGAACGGGAACCATTCTCAACCGCTCCACCCCGGTCTACGATCTGGTGCGCGGCGAAGTCTATCGCGCGACCGACGATCAGCCTCTGGTGGTGCCCGAAGGAGCGGTGCTGGTGGCCGGTTCGCGGGCCGTTACGAGCGGGCCTGGCAAAGACTGGGGCATTTCGATATACACTCCAGTCATCGTGAAATACCGCGACGAGAAGACAGGCGCCAGAATCCAGCTTGAAGATCTGCTGCGATGATCCTCGGGGCGCTTCTGATGCTGCTGGCGGCGGCGGACGCGAACCCTGATACCGGGGTGGTACCCAATGGCGACACACACTTCGTACATCGAGCTCACCGACACCCGAGATCCACAAGCGAATCGATCTCTCAGGCTTTCACGGAACGGACGACGACTTTCTAAAATATCTCAATGTCGCGGGCATTCAGCTCGCCGGCGGGCTCAAGGCCATTCAATGAAATCCCGAGTTCTTACGCTGATACTTGTTTCGACCACCATGTACGCCGCTCAATCCAGCTTCAACGTGCTCGACTACGGAGCCAAAAACGACGGCAGCGCACGCTCGACCGCGGCCATCCGCAAGGCTATCGAGGCGGCCGCCGCAGCGGGCGGGGGGACCGTCTATTTCCCGGCCGGTAACTATGTCACGGGCTCCATCCGGATGGTCAGCAATCTGGTCCTGAACCTCGACGCCGGAGCCACCCTTCACTTCCATGCCGATCTTTCGGAATACCCGCTCGTCAAGGGCCGTTATGAAGGCACCGAAGCCATCACACCCGCGCCGCTGATTGGCGGAGAGAATCTCGAGAACATCACGATCACGGGCCGGGGAACCCTCACCACCGATAACGCCGAATGGGTCAAGGCCACGAACAAGCCTGAAGCCAAAGCGATGTGGGAGAACATTCAGGCGCGTCTCGAAAAACACGAAACCGTGCCCGAGGCGGATTACCGTCTGGCTTCGCCGTTCCTCCGCCCATCGTTCATTCGGCCCATGAACAGCAAGAATGTTCTCATCGAGGGGATCCACATTGTGGGCTCCTCTATGTGGACTCTGCACATTCTCTATTGCGAGAACGTCGTCATCCGCAATGTCATCGTGGAAACTTATCCGGGCCGCAACACCGATGGCGTCGATATCGATTCCAGCCGTGAAGTGCGCATCTCGGATTCCTTCTTCTCGACGGGCGACGATGCCATCTGTCTGAAGTCCGGCAAGGATGCCGACGGGCGGCGCGTCAACCGCCCCACCGAGAATGTCACCATCACCAACTCCACCATTCAACGTGGACATGGCGCGGTGGTTCTGGGAAGCGAGACCGCGGGCAGCATCCGCAACGTTGTCGCGAGCAACATCATTTCGCAGCACACCGATAAAGGCGTGCGCATCAAGAGCGGCCGTGCGCGTGGTGGAGTGGTTGAGAATATCCGGTTCGATAACTGGATCATCGAAGACTCCGCCGGCGCCGCGATTGAAGTCACCAATTACTACACGAAGATTCCGGAGGAGCCCGTCTCGGCGCGCACTCCCATCTTCCGCAACATCGTTATCAGCAGGATGACCGTGAACCGCGCACCCATAGTCGCGAGCATTGAAGGCCTGCCCGAAATGCCTATATCGGGGCTTCGGCTCATGGACATCATTGGCAACGGGGAAGCCGGCCTGCAGGCTTACAACACGGCGGGCATGGAGCTCAGCGCCATCCGGATCACGCCCGCATCCGGTCCCGCGCTCTCGATCAAGACGTCTAAAGGACTCAGGATCGATGGAGCGCTAACCCCGGAACTGCCGTAGATACCCGAGCACCCGCACCACGTAGTTGCGGGTCTCATCGAAGGGCGGGACGCCCTTATACCGGTCCACGCTTCCGGGTCCGGCATTGTAAGCCGCGATGACGCGCGGCAGCGATTCCGTACCGAAGCGATGGTAGCGGTTCATCAAAACCCGCAAGTAGCGAGTGCCGGCATCCACGTTCTGCGCCGGGATGCTGGCGTTGGCGCCATATTCCCTTGCCGTGGCAGGCATCAGTTGCATCAGGCCCATTGCACCTTTGGGAGACAGCGCCTCGCTGTTGAAAGCCGATTCGGCGGCCACGATACTTTTAACGAACTCAGCAGGGACGTGGTGCTTTTCGGTGGCCACGCCGATAAGTTTCAGCACTTCACTGGTAGCAAGCTGAAGAGGCCTGCGGGGGCCTATAAACCGGGAGCCGAATATTCGAGGGAGAGCGAAGCCGAACGTCGGTGGCGCGCCAGTCACCGGAAGAGGTTCGAATTGAAAGGCGACTGCAAAAATAATCGCTGAACAACCCAGAAACAGCAGAAAGGCTTTTTTTGTCAAATGTTGTGGGAGTACAAAATAGGTACGATTAAGAGACGTTCATCTTGCCCAGGGGTTACCCAGTATTCTAGTCGCCCGAATACCAGACGCCACGCCTGATCCGCTCCCTGAGAATACGAAGGTTCCTGCCAAAAACAGGAACGCGGCAGCGTTAAGGCAGCTTTGTACCGACCCCAAACTGATTGCCCGCACGCGTCACTTTGCCGTTAGAAATGAACATCTCGACAATCTTCTCGCTCTGGACGTCATGGCCCTGCTCATCGCGCAAAGTGGCCACGACCTTCTTCGACGCCACGTCGATGATCTCGCCCGTTGAAGAGTAAGCAAACCTGCCATCCATGCTCATACTGATCCAGCCCACGCAGTCGCGCTGCTTCACGGTAGTCATCTGCTTCGGTGGCATCACCGTAGCATCGAAGACGTGAATCGCGCTGTTGGCGCAATCGGCCACCCACAGTTCCTTCTCATCGGGAGTCAGGGCGATGCCATGGCTCGGGCAGCCATGCCGTTTCACGGGGCCCTGTTTATAGCCCGCGACTTCCACGCGATAAAGCTTCTTACCTGTCCGCAGATCGCCCACTTCAAATCCCAGCAGCCCATTCACGTTGACGAACACCAGTGTGTTCGCGCCATTCACCGTAAACGGCCGGATGAAGTTCCCGAAAGGACCCACGGTGCTGGCAACACTCCGCGTCGCGGGATCTGCCACAGAGAGGGTCGGCGACTTCAGACCGGTCAGATATACATGTTTGCCATCCGCCGAATAGATGGTGTTATGTGAGCCGGACTTTGTCTCGATGGTGGCCAGCACGTTGCCGTTCGAAGAGTCGACCACATGCCAGGCAGGGCCTTCCAGCTGGGGAATGTATAGCGTCTTACCATCCGGAGAAACGGCGAGCCGGTCGCAGCCGCCTTCGTAGGCCTTGTCCCATATCTTCTTTCCGGAAACGGCGTCGATGGCGATTGCCCGGTTGAGCGAAGTTACATAAACACGGCCGGTCTCTGCGCTCGCGGCAATGCCTTTGACATTTTCCGGCTCTTTGCCTGCCGGCGCGCTCCACGTCGGGATGCGCTTTACAAACTTGTAGCCGTTGTCGATGTCGAAAACCGAGATCCCCACGCCGCCATATTCGACGTAGTTTCGAGTGCCGGGATTGGCTACATAGAGAAGGTGCCGATCGGCGGCAGGCAGGACCGCACTGGCAAGCAGAAACAACGGTAGAAGTTTCAAAGCAAGGTAATCATATAACAACCGGGAGATACCAATGGGTGCATCGGCTATCGGGCCGGGGTATCAATTGCCGCCTTCAAATCGTGCAGCATCTTTTCCACGGCGTCTTTCGAGCGCTTAGTCCCCCACCATCCGAACCCGGAGATGTTCGGGCGCGATAACGAGATGCTGTCGGCGATCAGGTCCAGACCGCCATCCCTCTCGCGGGCGTACCAATAGGTATGGGTCTTCCAGAGAAAGCCATGGTCGTCGCCTTCTGGAAAGAAGCCGCTCGAAGGGTTGCCGGCTTCGCGCATTTCCTTGATGCTGACAGCGACCGAGCGTGACATCCAATGGTCTTTATCGAGACGCCGGTAGTGCGTGTCGTAGGTGGTATCGAAGGTAACGGCGATCCAGAGCGTTTGCTGGACGAGGAGTAAGTTGCCCAGGAAGTGGTCGTCACCAGGCTTGCTGTCCGCCTGCTTGACGCCAACCGCGCGGCCCACGTCCGGGGTGAAGTATTTCGGGTAGTTGGGATAATCTTCCATCACGCGCTGAACGGCGTCGATGGTCCCACCCTTGACACGGATGGCGCCGGTGAAGTGGTGAATGCTGCCATTGACGAGGTCGGCGTTCTGGCGCGGTTCGGCAATCGGTTTGCCTGAATCGAAGCCGCCCTTTTTACCGTCGTCGATCCACACCTTTCCCGAGCTGAGATATCTCGCCTCCACGGTCTTCTCGTAATTGGCGATGTAGGCCTCAAACGCGTTCAGGGTGGGTGTATCCAGGTGGAGCGTCGGAAGCATGGAACCCTGAAGCATGAGACAGCTCAGGAACAGAATCGACACCGAAGCCCGCATCTTTTCACTATAGCGACCGGGTTTGTATCCAACGCTTATCCGGGAGTGTCCTGATGGTGCCTCGACCGAGTTTCCCCAAAAGTCGGGGCGGTCCATCCCGCTCTTTTAACTTGGGGGTCGCCCGAACACTCTGTATGTGGAGGTTAGTTTGAAAGCTTCAGCAGTTGTGATCCTGGTTGTGGCGCTCGAAGGCCAGCCGCGCCTGCTCGGTCCGCATGTGGGCATCTTCTGAAGCGCGGCAAAGGGCCTCGTACTGTTCTTTATTCGTTATGCCTTCGTGCTTTCTCAGTGCCGCTACGGCGTCCGACAGCTCAGAACTAGCTTTGTCGTAGGTCACCAGTAATCTTTGCTTTTCCTCGCAGCCGGTTTCCGTCATGCCAATAATCCTATCCCCTTATGCTGCGTCTGTCCGAGTCTGGCGACAGTGGCGTGGGCAGTCGTTCCAGCCGAATCGTGTTCTCCGACCTCGACTGCATTACCCAACCCTCCGGTAGACTCAAATAGTGGCGGTTCATCTCCTGCCCGCGGCCGCCGCCGGCGAGTTAGCCGAGCGGCCTGGCATTCGCGAGGCGCTTCAGTGGTTTACGCGTGAAAAGCAGTGGGTGAATGAAATTCATCTGCAGCTCTGCCGCGTCCCCGCGCCCACTTTTCTCGAACAGCAGCGCGCCGAATGGATGATCGCGCAGTTTCGCTCCCTCGGCTGGCGCGCCTCGCTTGATCGCGCCGGAAACGTGCTGGCCTCACTCGAGGCGGATCCCTCCGGTCCGCTGGTGGCGGTGACGGCTCACCTCGATACGGTGCTCGCGCCGCGCACCAAAGACGACGTGACAGTCGATCGTGAGGGAGATTTTCGCGGCCCCGGTGTATCCGACAACGGCGCGGGTCTCGCCGCACTGCTGGCTATCGCCAAAGCCGTGAAGACGCTGCCGCGGCCCAACGAGACGTGGGGCGGTTTGCTGCTGATCGCCAACGTGGGCGAAGAGGGGGAGGGAAATCTGAGCGGCATCCGGCACATCTGTAATCAGACCGCGCTGCTGAATCGCATCGCAGCCTTCCTCGTTATCGACGGCGCGGCCATCAACCACATCACCACCCAGGCGCTTGGCAGCCGCCGTTTTGAAGTCGCGTTCGCGGGCTCGGGCGGCCATAGCTGGAGCGATTTTGGCATCGGGAATCCAGTGCATGCGCTGAGCCGGGCCATTTCGTTCTTCATCGACGGACAGCCGGTGGATCCCCGCAGCCTCCCCAGGGTCGCGGTCAATGTGGGGATCATCGAAGGCGGCTCGGGCGTGAATGCGATTCCTTCGAGCGCCCGCGCCAAGATCGACATCCGGTCCGAAAGCAACGACCGGATGGACGATCTTGTCCTCTTATTGAAGAGCGCCGTCGCCCGCGCCGAAGACGCCGAAAATCACCGCGCCATCGGCACGAAGGTGACGGCGAAGATTCGTGAAATCGGCAGCCGCCCGGCCGCCCGGCTCGATCCCGACGCCCCGATCATCGGCGTCGTGCGCGCCGTCGACGCCTACCTCGGCATCCGCTCCCATATGGATTGCTCTTCGACTGATGCCAATATTCCACTTTCCCTGGGCCTGCCGGCCGTCTCCATTGGCGCCGGTGGACAGGGAGGCGGCGCCCATACAACCTCCGAGTGGTATCGCCCGGAGGGCCGTGATCTGGGCCTGAAACGCGTGCTGCTCACGGCCGCGCTTCTGCTCCGCGACACCGCCGCGGAATGAATTCCAGGTCGAAGGCCGAACTCGGCCTGGTCGCAGTCACCATAATCTGGGGCACGACCTTCGTCCTGGTCAAATATGCCCTCCAGGACGTCTCGCCAGTGGTATTTCTGGCCCTTCGCTTCTCGATCGCCGCGTTGCTGCTGGGGGCCATTTTCGGGAAGGCCGTGCGCCGCCCCGCCATTCTGCCCGGAATCGGCGCGGGTTGCCTTCTTTTCCTGGCTTATGTCTTCCAGACAAAGGGTCTGGAACTCACGTCCGCCTCGAAATCCGCCTTTATTACCGGCTTGTCGATCCCACTGGTACCTTTTTTCAATTCGTTCGTCTATAGAATCAGGCCGCGACTCATCGAGGTAGCCGGAATCTTGATTGCCTCAGCCGGCATGGCATTGATGACCCTTCCAGCCACCGGGTTCGGAATGAGCCGGGGAGATTTCCTGAGCTTTCTTTGCGCGGTCACGTTTGCACTGCACATTGTTGTGATCAGCCATTACTCGCGCGCCCTGGGTTTTCAGACGATAGCGGTGACTCAAATCGCCGCAGCCGCTTTGCTTAGCGTGGTGCTCTTTCGGTTCGTGGAACCGTTTCGCTTTCACCCGACGGCTGGAGTGGCAGGCGCCGTGCTCGTTACGGCAGTGCTGGCTACGGCATTGGCATTTACCGTGATGGCCTGGTCGCAGCAATACACCACGGCGACCCGTTCGGCCATCATCTTTACGCTGGAACCGGTGGTGGCCTGGTTCACCTCCTGGGCAATCGCTGGAGAAACCATGCCGTTGCGAGGTAAATTAGGAGCAGTGACAATTCTGGCAGGTGTGTTGCTGGTGGAACTGACGGGCAGTAGTGAAACGCGCAGCCCGGATCAAGCATCTCAAAAATGACACGGTTTGTATCAAAGTTTCCGCAGCAAAGTTTCCGCGGCAAGGTTCAGCCCGGCATGAACCCGGGCATTCACAGGAGTTGGTAAAAAAATGAGTTTCTACGATAAGGTCCGCAGACAGAAGAATCTGTCGTTTTCCGTCATCCTGTTCACACTGGCGATCGGGGTCCTGCTTGGAACAGTGATGCAGACGGGAGCGAAGGCGGCGAAGGATTCCGTAGTGGCCGCCGACGCGACGCCGCTCGTGATTCCCAGCCCGGTGATGGTCCAGAGCGAGTTCGCCAAAATCGCGAAGCGTCTGGAACCGTCCGTGGTCAATATTTCCACGCAGTATATCCCGGTGAAAAAGGATATTTCGCAAAGCCGCCCCACGGCGCCGAATTTCCGGCGGCGCGGCCAGCAGCAGCAACCCGATCAGGACGACCAGGGCGGCGACATGCAGCAATTTATGCAGCGCTTCTTCGGCGGCGGCATCGGCCCCGGCGGCCCAGGCGGCAACTTCCAGTTCGGCGAGCCCGACGATTCGGCGAGCGCCGCCCTCGGCTCGGGTGTGGTGGTCGATCGCAACGGTTACATTCTGACCAACAACCATGTGGTCGAAAAGGCTACCCGGATCACGGTGAAGTTCCATGACGACCCCACCGAGTATCCCGCCACGGTAATCGGTACCGATAAGGACACCGACCTTGCGGTGGTGAAAGTCGACCGGAAGAATCTGGTCGCCGCGAAAATCGGCAACTCGGACGCACTGCAGGTTGGCGACTGGGTCATGGCGATCGGCTCGCCCTTTGGCTTCCAGGCGACGGTTACAGCCGGCATCGTAAGCGCGCTGTCGCGCGACGTGCCCGGCGGTGAGGCCTCCACTTTCCAGCACTTTATTCAGACGGATGCCGCCATCAATCCCGGCAACAGCGGCGGCCCGCTGCTCAACATCAACGGCGAAGTGGTTGGTATTAATACGATGATTGCCAGCCGCAGCGGCGGTTACCAGGGCATCGGCTTCGCCATGCCGATCAACACCGCGGCCAAAGTCTACAACGAGATCATCAAGCAGGGGCGGGTAACCCGCGGGTCCATCGGAATCAGCCTCGAAGAAACCAACGAGTCTTCCCTGAAAGTCTATGGAGCCCCTCACGGCGTGCTGGTCAGGACCGTTACACCCGACAGCCCCGGCGACAAGGCGGGAATCCATGAGCAGGATGTGATTACTTCCATTGGGAACAAACCGGTTCACAAGAGCCAGGATGTGATCGACATGATCTCGGAAAGCCCCATCGGCAGCACCGTGAAGATGGGTATTGTGAGAGACCGGAAACCGGAGACGCTCTCCGTCATGGTGGGCGACCGGACCAAAGTCTGGGCCAGTCTCTATGGCGGCCAGACGCCCGCCGAATCGGACGCCGCACCTTCGGCCACGCAGATGAAGTTCGGCATGTCGGTGCAGGATCTGCGGCAGGCGGATAAAGACCAGGCGGGCCTGAAGGTAAAGGGCGGGGTCATGATTACGTCGGTCGAACCCGGCACATTTGCCGAGGACGTGGGTCTTCAGAAAGGCGACGTCATCGTGGAAATGAATCGCCAGGCCATCAACGGACGCGATGACGTCAGGCGAATCCAGGCCACCCTCAAACCGGGTGATCCCGTTCTCTTCCACGTCATGCGTGAGCTCGGTGGAACGCGTGGCGGAGGCGACTGGACGTCGTTCTACCCTGCCGGAAAACTGCCGGAAACCAACTAAGCACCTTCAACAAGCGCTACAATCTACAGAAAAGGGGGCGGTTAATCGCCCCCTTCTTTTGCTTAT
>JBDUBZ010000395.1:0-3343 GCA_040003745.1 Terriglobia bacterium | reverse complement strand
GATCACCACCACGGGCAGTTTTTCATCGATGAGCGCATTCGGCCCATGCTTCATTTCCGCGGCGGGATAGCCTTCGGCATGGATATAGGAGATCTCCTTCAGCTTGAGCGCACCTTCGAGCGCGATGGGGAAATGAACGCCGCGGCCCAGATACAGGAAATCCGTGGCGCGGAACAGCTTCCGCCCCAGTTCCTCGTAGACGTCGTTTTTCGACAGGATGGTCTCGATCTTCCCGGGGATTCGCACCAGTTCCTGCACGAAGGCGCGCGACTTCTCTTCATCCATCTGACCGCGCATCTGTCCCAGGTAGGCCGCCAGAATAGCGAGCGCCGTCAACTGGCATGTGAAGGCTTTAGTCGAGGCCACGCCAATTTCAGGGCCGGCATGGGTGTAAATCGTACCCGAAGCTTCGCGGGTGATCATCGAGCCCACCACGTTACAGATCGCGAGTGTCTTCGATCCCTTCTGCCGGGCTTCGCGCTGTGCCGCCAGCGTATCGGCCGTTTCCCCCGATTGCGAAATCACTACGGTCAGCACGTCCGATGAAACGATGGGATTGCGGTAACGAAACTCGCTGCCGTAATCCACTTCCACCGGCATGCGGGCCAGCGTTTCGATCATGAACTTGCCGGCCAGCGCCGAGTGCCAGCTCGTCCCGCACGCGATGATCTTCACCTCGCGGAATGCCTTAAACTGCTGTGGTGTGATATCCATTTCATCGAGAAAAATCTTCCCGGTTTCCTGGCCTACACGTCCCAGCGTGGTATCTCGGACGGCCCTCGGTTGCTCAAATATTTCTTTGAGCATGAAGTGCTTGTAGCCGCCCTTCTCGGCCATGATGGGATCCCACAGAACGTGCTGCACCTGGCGCTTGACGGTATTCCCGTCGAAGTCTGAAAGCTCCACCCCGCTCTTGGTCAGAATCGCCATGTCGCCATCGGCCAGAAAGAACATGTCGCGCGTATGGCTGAGGATTGCAGGAACGTCCGACGCGACAAAATATTCGCCATCGCCCAAACCTATGACCACCGGCGGACCCTCACGCGCGGCCACAATCTTATTCGGATCGGTCCGGCACAGCACAGACAGGGCAAACACGCCCCGTAGCTGCTTCACCGCTAACCTCACGGCCTGCTCGAGGTTGCCTTCGTAATACTTTTCGACAAGGTGCGCGATAACTTCGGTGTCGGTCTCGGTTTTGAATTTGTGTCCTTCTTTTTGTAGCTGTTCCTTTAAAGAAAGATAATTCTCGACGATTCCGTTATGCACCACGACGATGTCGCCGGTGCAGTCCCGATGGGGGTGAGCGTTCTCCTCGGTGGGGCGTCCGTGGGTAGCCCAGCGTGTATGCCCAATGCCGTACGCGCCATCGACGGGGTCGAGCTGCAGCACGTCTTCGAGGTTCCGCAGCTTGCCCGAAGCGCGCCGGATTCCGAGCGATTTATCATCGCAATAAACGGCAATTCCAGCGGAATCATAACCGCGATATTCGAGCTTTTTCAGCCCTTCGATAATGATTGGTACAGCCCGCCGCGACCCCACATAACCGACAATTCCGCACATAATTTACATTGTCCCCCACAGTAACTACCGGGCCGGCTGTTGCTGAGTCAGGCAGTGCAGCGTGCCGAGGCCCCAGATCAGTTCCACGCAATTGATGCCAACGATTCTCCGGTCTGGAAAACACTCCGCGAGAACATTGAGGGCGACTCGGTCGTTCGGGTCGTTAAACGTAGGCGCCAGGACTATCTCATTCGCGACGTAAAAGTTCGCATAGCTGGCCGGCAGGCGCTGCCCATCGAAGAACAAGGGCGCGGGCATGGGCAGCCTGCGCGTATGCACGGGAAAATTCCGCACGATCTCCCAGTTTTCGCGCAGCGGCTCGTAGTTTGAATCGGCCGAATCTTCTTCAGCCGCCATCACGATCGAATTGGCGTCCGTGAAGCGGGCGAGATCGTCGATGTGCCCGTGGGTGTCGTCACCGGCAATTCCGTTGCGAAGCCACAGCACGTAGTCGGCACCCAGGAATTCGTTGAGCTTTGCCTCGATCTGCGCCCGGCTCAATTCCGGATTGCGCGCCTGCACCGGGCTGAGCAGACACTCTTCCGTCGTCAGCAGTAGACCTTGTCCGTTTACATCGATGCTGCCGCCTTCGAGAACCATGCCCGTCTCGACGACCGGCGCTTCCGCGAATGCGCCGACAGCCATACCTGCCGCCTCGTCCAGATGGTGATTCTCGTATTTCGCCCAACCATTGAAGCGCCATTTCGTTGCCACGATCGCATCGCCCGCCCTTACAAAAAGCGGAGCGAAATCTCGCGTCCACACGCGATCTGTCGGCTGCCGAAAGAATCTCACAGCCGCCAGATTGGCCCCGATCCTCCGCAGCACGATGCGAGCCTGCTCTTCGGCATCCTCATCGCGGACGAGAATATTCACAAGCTCGACATCCGCAAGCTTCCTGACGATCTCCCCGTAGACCCAGCGAATCGGCTCAAAGCGCCCGGGCCAGTCGTCTTCGTTGTGGGGCCACGCCAGCCAGGTGGCTTCATGGCGCTCCCACTCCGCGGGCATTCTCATGCCAGAAACCGGCTCGTGATCGGGCCGTAAGCGTCAATTCTCCGGTCGCGCAGAAAAGGCCAGTTGCGACGCACTTCTTCCATCTGCCTCACGTCGCACTCGACAATCAGGATCTCTTCTTTGTCATGTGACGCTTCCGCCATCACGCGGCCGAACGGATCGCTGACAAAGGAGGCCCCCCAGAATTCGAGCCCGCGATCCGGAGGACCTTCAAAGCCCACGCGATTCACCGCCGCGACGAAGATGCCATTCGCGATGGCGTGCGCGCGCTGGGCGGTGCGCCACGCATCGTGCTGCGCCGCGCCAAACTCCGCCTTCTCCGCCGGATGCCAGCCAATGGCCGTGGGATAGAACAGAATGTTCGCGCCCGTCAGCGCGGCCAGGCGCGCGGCTTCGGGATACCACTGGTCCCAGCACACCAGCGTCGCGATGCGGCCGAACTTCGTATCGAAAGCGCGGAATCCAAGATCGCCCGGCGTGAAATAAAACTTCTCGAAAAACAGAGGATCGTCCGGGATATGCATCTTGCGATAGATCCCCAGCAGCGAGCCATCCGCATCGATAACCGCGGCTGTGTTGTGATAGAGCCCCGTCGCCCGCTTTTCGAAAAGCGACGCGATAATCACCACCCCGAGCTCCGCGGCCAGAGGACACAGCGCCTCGGTGGATGGGCCAGGAATCGGTTCAGCAAGATCGAACAGCCGGGCGTCCTCTTCGCGGCAGAAATACTGCGATCGAAAAAGCTCTTCGAGACAGACGATCT
>JBDUBZ010000096.1:0-11394 GCA_040003745.1 Terriglobia bacterium | reverse complement strand
CACGAATCACGATCGCCTGTGCGATCTCAGCCACAAAAGGTCCGGCGTCATAACACCGCGATTTGCCGCCACACGCATCGGCCTGGGGAGCTGGCGCCGGGTTTTGACTGGCAGGCGTCTCGTGCTGTTGCAAACCCTCGGAAGGCTGCAAAGGCCCTGAAGGCGCGCCAACAGGTACGGCCGAGGTAAGAGCTCCGGCCCCCGCCGCCTCGGTCATGGTATTTCTGCCAGGCACAGCCTTGAAATGCAAAGCATGCTCCTGCCCGAATCGATATTGCCTGGGAGCCACTTCATTCACCTCGCGCACCGTGAAATCGATATCCCACGCGCGCTGCCCAATAATGTCGCGGCCATTCCAGCGCCACGAGAACTCGACTCGCGCGTCTGATGTCTGGCCCGGTGCGATGGTAAATTTCGGATCGAACTCTCCACCATTCACAACCTCTCCCATGCCACGCACGCTTTCGGGCAAGCCCGCTTCATAGCGGTTTCCCTGCTCATCGATAGCAACGGCGCCGTTCCGCACGTAGCCCAGGATCAGCGGCCGGTTCGTCTTGTTCAGAAACCGCACCGTGGCGCTTACAATCCGCGTGGGCCCCGACGTACTGGGGCGGAAATCGGTAACGATCGCAGCGAACGTCCCAGCCTCATCGCAGTACCGTTTCCCTGTGCATGCCGACGCCACTGGCGGCGGTACGGACCCAGTCGCATTCGCCTGTGGCCGGGCTGCATCCGTCGTTCGGTTTGGCCCTGCCGCGCCGCCTTTCACTTGTGCCAGCAAAGTTGCCGGAACCGGTGCCGGACACAATAGTTCCCATTGCTGAGCGATCGCAAGGCCTTCGCTCGCGTTGTCGCGCTTTACGATCTGACCGTCTGCCCCGCGCCATTGCGTACGACCGCCGCCAATGTCGCTGTTGTCCCAAAGACCCGCCAGCGTGAAGCTCTGCTCCTGCGCCGTCCTGATCTGACCCGTCATGCAATTTGCCGACGCCCGATAGACCTTGTTCCCGGTTTCGGGTGAACGGGCCTGCGCCACTGCGTTGGCCGTGCCAATGCCGGACTTCGCAAACACCGTTGGATTGTCGCATCGGGAACAAAGGGACAGCCATTCTTTTTCTGACGCCCCCCTTGTCTCTGAAGCCGCTCCTGGAGCTGGCTTTGCCGTGGCGGCGGCCTGTGGACCCCCCACCTTGGGCGCGGCCTTCCCGCAAAGCACTTCCCACTGCCCGGTGAGCGAATAACCCCCAAACAGATCCCACTCCGCCCGCGCCTTCCCAGTTCCCGACCGGATGGACTCCCACTGCGGGATATTGCCGCCCGGCCCCTGTGCGCGCAGCATCGGGCGTCCCTGCCCGGCACCCTGCGCCCAGACCCCGGCATATACATAGGGATAGCCGTTGATCGAATTCATTTCTCCCGTGGAACAGTTCGCCGTGGCTCGATAAGATGCGCGGGCGCCGTCTCCTCCCTGCTGGACTTCATTATTCACGCAGCCCGGAAAATGCGGCATATTGATTGCGCACCACGCCGCCGCGTCCTCACGCGTCACTTTGGCTTCGGCAACCGCGCTGGCGGTTCCCGCCCCCGTTTTAGTCAAGACCCGCGGATTCAAACACTTCGAACACACGGGGAGCCATTCGGCAGCAGTACCAGGCCTGTATCCCGCCAACACCAATAAGGAAAAAGTTAAGATAGACTTCAAGTGCCCTCCTGTCGATTCAAGGCGACCGCGAATTGGGTCGCATGGTTCAGCCTCTCCCAGCGGCGCATGAAAAGTCCTGACGAAGTTCTCAAGAATTCTAAAGGTTCACTATGCCGTTGATTCGAAACGGTAATTCCGACGCACAGCCCTCCCCTGAAGCCCGCTGTTGGCTCTTCGGGGAATGGGAATTCCATGAGCTCAGCCGTGAGCTGCGCCATCGCGGCACTGTCGTCGAACTGGAATCCAAACCGCTCGACGTCCTGCTTCAGTTGCTGCTGCATGCCGGCGAGGTGCTCACCAAGACCGAACTGCTGGAATCTGTCTGGCCGGATACTTCCGTCGTTGAAGGCTCTCTGACCACTGCCATTTCTAAGCTCAGGCGTGTCTTCGGGGACGAAAACGACATCATCCTGACCGTTCCACGCGTCGGTTACCGCCTTGCCGTCGCGGTTCGGTTGAAGGTCAGTCCTGCAACTACGCGTGTCGGTCCTGGCTTTCGCGCCGGAGATCAGGTCCCGCGCCGCGAGCAGTGGAGATTCGTCCGCTGTCTCGACGATTCCGGGCCCGGCGAAGTCTGGCTGGCGGAAAACCCCCGGACCCGCGAAATTCGCGTTTTCAAATTCGCCTCGGACGGCGCTCGTCTGCGTGGTCTGAAGCGGGAGGTCACGGTCGCCCGGTTCCTTCGCGATGCTTTGGGTGAACGACCCTGGTTTGTACGCGTCCTCGAATGGAACTTCGATGCCGAGCCCTGGTTTCTCGAAAGCGAATACGCGGGAGACAATCTGGCGGACTGGGCCGCCTCGCGGGGCCTTCACTCCGTACCTTTGGCTGAGCGTTTGCGGATCGTGGCCGAAATTGCCGAAGCGGTCGCTGAGGCCCACGGCCTCGGGGTTCTGCACAAAGACCTGAAACCGGCCAACATCCTGATTACTTCAATTGGGCCCGGAAGCGAGTCCGGACCCCGCATCCGCATAGCCGATTTTGGGAATTCCTCACTCACGGAGCCCACCCTCCTGCGGCAACTCGGCATCACCAATATCGGCTTCACCATCGACCGGAATGCCGCGTCCGACCCGCTCACCGGTACCTTTATGTATCTGGCGCCGGAGGTTCTCGCCGGCCATGCACCCACGGTCGCCGCCGACGTGTATGCGCTGGGCGTCATCCTTTACCAGATGCTCGTGGGGGATTTCCGTGCTCCCCTGTCTCCTGGCTGGGAAGCTGCCATCGACGACCCGCTGTTGCGTCAGGATGTAGCCGACGCCGCCTGTGGCGATCCAGCCCGTCGTCTGAGCAGCGCCGCGGAACTGGCCGGCCGCCTCCGGAATCTCGATACTCGCAAGGTCAGGCAGGACGAACTGGCTGTTGCCGAACAAAGAGCCAGCATCGCTGAACGGCGGTTGGCCGACGGGCGGGCCCGCCGCCCCTGGATTCTCGCCGCCGCGCTCACCCTGATCGCGGGAACCGTCATCAGCCTGCTCCTTTATATCCGAGCCGCCACAGACCGGGACCGGGCGCAGCACCAGACGGCCATGGCGACGTCCATCAGCCGTTTCCTTTCGGAAGACCTGCTGGGCCGCACAGATCCTTTCCGGAGCGGCCGGGAGGACGAGTCGTTCCACGACGTGGTATCCCGCGCCTCATCCCAGATCGATCTGCGCTTCAGCGGCGATCCGCTGACTGCTGCGCGTCTTCACCAGACGATCGCCCGCGCGCTCGACGCCCGCACCGATTATGCGGGAGCGCGCCACGAATACGACCGCGCGGCAATTCTGTTTCGCTCCGACTCCGCGGCGGAAGCGGACCTCATGGGAGTAGAGTTGCAGCGCGCAGCCATGGAGGCGCGCAGCTATGAAAAGGGCTCTCTGCTGCTTGCAAAGGCCATCCTCGCCCGTCAGGAGTCGGCGCTTCCCCGTCTGAAAACCCGCAATCGGGAACTGGACGTCTGGCTGGCTTCCGCCCGCGGCATGATCGCCCTCATCGATAACGACGCACATCTGGCCGCCGCAAACTTTCAGGAGGCCGTCGCAGCCGCCCGGCAGCTCCCGTCTTTCGATGAAACGGCCCGGCTTACGCTGCAGCAGCGTCTCGCTTTCGCCTACATCCGCCTCGGTGACGGAAAGAAGGCGGAGAGCCAGGCCAGAGATTTGATTGCCGCCTTCTCCCGTTCGGGGGGCCCCGATAGTCCCCACGTGCTGCGCGTCCGCCTCACTCTCGCGCAGGCGCTGATGATCCAGGGAAAACACGGCGCAGCCATAGCGGAAGCCGATGCCATCTATCCCGAATTTGTGAAAAGGCTGGGAGCGGACCATGAGCTCTCCATGCAACTGCTTACCACGCGCGCCCAGTCCGAAGGCAGCCTCGAACGGTGGGATGCCGCGGTTCTGGACGACCTCACCATCCACGATGCCGCCGTCAAGAAGCAGGGTCCCCTCTCGTTCTTCGCGATAGCCACCCTTTCCGACGCCGCGCTCGCGCAGTGCCGCGGTGGACACGATCCGGCCGGGTTGCTCAACGCCCGCAGGTCTTTTGAGGACGCCAGGCGTGCCTTTGGACCGCGCGCGGGCCTGACCGGAGGAACGGCGTATGCGCTGGCCGAATGCCTGATCGGAGCCGGCCAGACGCCCGACGCCGAACGACTGCTGAGCGATATCGACGTGCCGGTGGTCGCACAATTAGCCGGTATATCGGACTGGGGCGCGAACGTAGATCTGGCGCGAGCGCGCATCGCATATAAGAAAGGCGATTTCAGAGCCGCCAGGGAACTGCTGCAAAAAGCCTCCCCTGCCTTTCTGCACGAAGGAGCCGAGGCCTACCAAAAACGCACGGTCGATACTTTGACAGTAGCCCTGCGCCAACCTTAACTTAGCGAAATTTCCCCTCAGTCTCCAGATTCGGTACAGAGAGATCACCCGGGGCCGCATCGGGGTGGGCGGCCTCAAGAAAATCGCGCGCGAGTTTTTCTTTGATCTGGCCATCTGTTGCCGTTCGCGTGATCCACGCGGCGGGAAACCTGGAACGGGTTCCGTCCTCCGCGACGGCTTCGAATACGTAGTAGTCTTCACCTTCCGCCGTGACTTCCACTCGGTCGTTATTCAATACGTCGGACGCAATTCGTCCCAATCGTTCCAGGAATTCAGGTGTCATGACATTTATCGAGCAAATGGCGGGCCGATGCCGGTCTGGCGCCCCACTGTAACCAGTCCTGGCTTCGCGAACGCTAGTCCAAACTCACAATCCCAACACGCGCCGCGGCCGCCATCAGAGCCGCCCAGGTCCCATCGGGAATCGGAATCCCCTCCACCAGCCGCCGCTTCTCCGTCCGTAGCTCCGGTTCATTCGCCACCAGGATCTCGTCATACCCCTGCGCCGGAGCCGCCGACTTCACCTGCTCGATCAACCAATCCGTCCGCTCCCGAAACTCCGGCTGCATTCGCAGCACATCAATGGCAATAAACGTCTGGCTCGCACGCACCGCCCGCCCGCGCACCCGCAGCCCGCCCAGTTCTGTGCTCATCGCCCCACCGCTGATTACGCCGCACAGAATCTCGACCATCATCGCCAGTCCCGAGCCCTTATACCCGCCGAGCGGCATCAGCAGCCCTTCCCAGGCCGCCTGCGTATCGGTCGTCGGCGCGCCAGTCTTATCCATCGCCCAGCCCGCCGGAATCGAGGGCTCATGATTCGCGTGCGCCTTGAAGATCTTGTTCGCCGCAACGGTCGTCGTGGCCATGTCGAGCAGCCAGGGGTCGCGCCGCCCCGCCGGAACAGCCATGCAGATTGGATTGGTCCCGAACCGCCCCTCCTTGCCCTGCCACGGCGCCACAATCGGCGAGGCATTGCAGAACACCAGACCCATCTGCCCCGCGCGCGCCATGCGCATTGCCCAGAAAGCCGCCGCGCCGAAATGATTCGATTCCCGCGCCGTCACGATCGCCAGGCCGTGCTGGCCCGCGAGCCGGATCGCATGCCCGCAGCAGATATCCGCGACCACCTGCCCCAGCGCATTCTTCGCGTCGTAAACCAGGCACGCTCCCGATTCCAGCGCGATTTCGCCCACCGCAGCCACATCCAGATCCCCCGCGTGGATCTGATCGAGGTAGCTGCTCAACAAATGGATGCCGTGCGAATCGACCCCGCGCAGGCTCGCCGCTACCAGCGATTCCGCCACCAGCGCGGCGTCGGCCGGACGCGCGCCCGCGGCCGCCAACACGCGTTCCGACCATGCCATCAGCCGCGCCGCAGCCACCAGCGGCATGCCTAATCCTGCAATTCCCGCGTGATTTCCGCAGCCACCCGGCGAGCTTCGTCCACCTGGCCGGGCTCGAGGCTGATTGCACCGACGCGCGCATGCCCCCCACCGCCATAACGCTCGCAGATGGTCGCCAGATTGTGACGCGGCTCCACCGGAGACCACGGATTCGAGCCCACGGAAATTTTCGTCCGGAAACTCGACGGGCTCACCGCCACTGTGTAAATGCCCTGGGGATAGATGTAATACGGGATGAACTTGTTATAGCCTTCGAGATCGTCGCCCGTCAGGTCGAACGTGATCACGCCTTTGGTTTCATTGGCCTTCTGCCGGATGATCTGAAGCGACTTCAAATGCCGTTCGTAAAGCGGCCGGTAGAGCGCCTGCACAGCCGGTTGCTCGATGATCTGGGCGAGCGGCATTCTTTGCATATAGCCGATAATGCGCTGCACCTCGTCCGAGCCCTTTGATCCTTCAATCACCAGCGTCAGTTTCATCGCCGGCGCGCCCAGTTCGACAGCCGTCTTCGGATCTTTATACTGCGCCCCGTCGATGATGTTGGCCCAGTGAACCAGATCGTCCAGATCCGGCGCCGAAAATCCCCATCGCTCCGACGATTTCGTTCGGATGAAGTTGGTGCACGACTTGAACGATGGGTCGAACATCTTCTTCGGCGAGGGATGTGTCTCGAAATGATGGGCGTCCTCGGGCGACAGAAAGGCGCTCTGATGATGATCGAACCACCACGTCAGCCTTTCGTTGTTCGAGTATTTGAAATCCACGATGGCATTCTCGTCGCCGTCGAAAAGACTGTCCTCGAAAATCTGCGAAGCCCGGTGCGCCATGCCCGTGTATTGAAACTCGGCATCCGGATAAAAAGAGCCGCGGATAAAGCGGCTGAAGTAAGCTGCCGAAGCGGCTCCGTCGAAACAATGATCGTGGTAAAGGACTCGTAGCCGCATTCGGTTTTTGTTAGGGGTGGAAAACTTTTCATCGTGCCTGAATATGCGCGAAAATGCAACTACTAACTTTTGGCAAGCCTGCTATCTGGCCGCCATCCGGACAAACAGCACCAGTGCAATCGTGAACCCGATGGCAATCACGCACCGCCGCACGGCCTTCTTTCCGACCCTGCGCGCGATTCCCGCCGCTCCGTAGCCGCCCAGAATCGCTCCCACGGCCATCGTCAGCACGAATGGCCAGTAGACCATACCCGCCGCGATGAAGAGAATCGCTGCCACGCCGTTGATACAAAGGGCAAACAGGCTGGTGAGAGCGTTCATCTTCAGGATATCGGTCATGCCCATCAGACTCAGCGCCGTGAGCATCATGATTCCCATTCCGGCCCCGAAATAGCCCCCATAAACGCCTACCAGGAACTGAAAAACCATGGCGCCCGCAAACCACCCCGAAGCCCTATGCCCCAGCCAGCGCTGAACCACCGGTTGCAGGCTGAAAAGTACGGTAGCGAAAAGAATCAGGAACGGTACCAGCTGGTCGAAGATCCCCGGCGGAGTCATTCGCAGCAGCATCGCGCCCGTGCCCCCGCCCAGCAGACACGGGATGACCATCCAGCGCATTCGCGGGTCCGTCTGCGCCAGTTCGCGCCGGAACCCCCACAGGCTGCCGAGCGACCCCGGCCAGATCGCCACCGTATTGGTGGCGTTGGCGGTAACGGAGGGAAGCCCCAGCCACAGCAGCATTGGAAAAGTTACCAAAGTCCCGCCGCCCGCCACGGAATTGATTGCGCCTGCGAGAAACGCCGCTGCAAACGCTGCTGTGTACTGGATCGGACCCCCGGCAATCACCGTTCCATCCTACCGTTCAAAGGCCGATGGGCATGAATTTGCTCCTGGAAGGCCGCCCAGAATCGGGATTCGAATCGGCAGTCTCCGCAGGGAACCTCGTTATTACGACAAGATGAACAAAGACTGGCATGACTGAACGACACCGGAAAACCAGGCGTATCAGCGCTATAACCAGGAGAATCACCGTACGAAGGCACGCGACTTCAACCCACACGAAGAAGCATGATCAACAGAATGACTTCAAGTGGCGGCATCAGCACCTGGATGATCATTCGAACGACAGCAGAAGAAAACAAGAGCAACTGCGTGATGTCTCGGAATGCCCGGCGCTTTCAGCGCGCAGGGCATTCCTTTTGCCTGAGGGGCAGGGAAGCGGCCCAGTCTCATGCCGGCTTCCCCGAGGGGTCCCCGTGCGCATCAATCAGTTCCCCCATCCTGAATTGGATCCTGCTCGACGCAGTCAACCGCGTTACTCGCTGTCGCGCCCGGCCCTTTGATTGCAATGCGATCGACGGCATGCTGCGAACACGAATCTTCATCGTGGGTGGAGCTTTGGCGTGCGCAGTCGTGGGCGCATGCGTGTTTCTTTCCGTCAAATCTCCGTTCTCAGAGCAAAAAGTACGCGACCGTCTTCAGCGTAGTTTCGGACTTCCCGTTACTTTCGGCCGATTTGCCGAGGCAAGATTCCCGCCCGGCTGCACCATCGATCAGGTCCGTATCGGGGGCATCATCAAGGCCGATCACGTCGCGATTCGAGCCAGCTGGGCCGGCCTGCTGATCCCGCCCGCTACGGTCGGCGAAATGGACATCGGCGGCCTCGAAATGACCTGGCGCACGGGCCGGAGTTTTCCTTTTCAGGACGACGATTCGCACCTGACCTTCGGCCTCATTCGTTTCGACAGCGCTCGTTTGAACGTGCTTACCAGCGAGGCCGACACGACGCCGCTCACCTTCGCCATTCATCATCTGGAAATCGCAGGATCGAAATATAAGGTTTCCATGACGAACCCGCAACCTCCGGGTGAAGTGGAGTCGTCCGGCAATTTCGGCCCTTATGAAAAAGGCCATATCCGGGAGTTGCCCGTCTCCGGCTCTTATGTTTTCCGCGACGCCAACCTCGGATCGATTCACGGACTTGCCGGCACATTGTTTTCGAAAGGCACCTTCGATGGAAGGCTCAGCCAAATCGCCGTAAATGGCCATGTCGATGTGGCGGGTTTTCATGTACAGGGCGCGAGCGGAAGAGTGAACCTTGCCTCCACCTTCAAAGCGCGTGTCAATGGAACGAATGGAGAAACGTCTCTGGAAGCCGTGGATGTTCAAGCCGCCCGATCCTTCATTCATGGCGAGGGTACCGTGGACAAGGCCGGCGCGCACCTCCGGATATCTATGAAGAAAGGCCGCGTGGAAGACATGCTGCGATATTTCTCCACGCAAAAGCCTCCCTCGATGACAGGAAATCTGATGTTCGGGACGAAGGCTGAGGTACCGCCCGGTCCCGGCTTTCTGAAGAAGATCCGTCTCAGCGGCGAGTTCAGCGTCGACTCGGGTCATTTCACGAAAGAGCCCACACAGGAGTCGCTGAATCACCTGAGCGAAAGCGCGCAGGGCGAGAAGAAAGACCAGCAGGAGAACGACGCTCGAACCATGCCAGTGCGCCTGCGCTCTCACACGGAAGTTATGCATGGCGTGGCCGCTCTGACGCAGGCAACGTTCGCCACCACCGGCGTGACGGCCCAGTTAGCCGGGGACTTTAATCTGCTCACCAAAGCTATCGACTTCCACGGTGTGCTGGAGACCGATGGGAAACTCAGCGATTCCGCGAGTGGCTTTAAGTCTGTCGTGCTCAAGGTAATCACGCCTCTCTACCGCCACCACCAGGAAACAGTGCTGCCGTTCACCATTAAGGGAACTTCGTCCCATCCTTCGCTCGGACTCGATCTCGACTCGAAGAACGCGGCCAGGCAACCCGCCGTTATACGGCAAGTTTTCGGCGCCAAATAGGCGAGCTTTTTAACGCATTTTGCACCATTTTCGCCTAGTATATGATTCAAAATACTTGCCAAAGATATAATTGCCTAATATATTAGGCGTATGCTGGATCTGATCTCAATCGGCACACAGATCGCCGCAACCCGTAAAACACTTAAGCTCACTCAGGCCGAGCTTTCACGCCGGGCGCGCATCAGCCGTGCCACTCTCGATGCGCTTGAAAACGGACGCACGGGAGAGCTCGGCTTTTCAAAAGTGACCAGATTGCTTGCCGTACTTGGTTTGGAACTAACGCTCCACACGGCCCGCTCACCGCGGCCCAACCTCGACGAATTGATGCAGGAGCATCGCGATGATCAAAGTCTGGACCGACGCCGCTGAAGCGGGATTGCTCGACCGTTATGGCGACCGCGGAAGCACGTTCGCCTACCTGTCGGGTGCACCCGACCCGCGTGCGGTCTCCGTTACCATGCCCGTGCGCCTTCCGTCCTCCAGCGCGCCCTTCGGGCTGCTTCCCATTTTTGAGATGAATCTGCCCGAAGGCTTCCTGCGGGAGCGCCTGCGTCTCGCGTTCGCGAAAGCCACGGGCAAGTTTGACGACTTTGATCTGCTCTCCATCGTTGGACGCTCGCAAGTCGGTCGCATCCGCTACACCGGCGATCAGGAGCAACTACAGGAGGATGTGCCCTTCCAGTCGGTCGATGAGATTCTCGAACACAGGCGAGGCGGGGAGCTTTTTCGTTATCTGTTGGAAAAGTTCGCGGTCTATTCCGGCATCAGCGGAGTGCAGCCGAAGATCCTTGTTCGTGATGAAGGCGCCTTCCGCCACAAGCTTTCGCAGAGCTATAAGGGCGCGACGCATATCGTAAAGCTCTGGGAGGCGAACGAATACCCGCAGCTGGCTGCGAATGAGTATTTCTGCCTCACGGCCGCTGGCAAATGCGGGCTTGACGTGCCTCCATTCCGCCTTGCTGAAGACGGAATGGCGCTGGTCATCGACCGATTCGATCTCCGCATGGACGGAACCTACCGCGGCTTCGAAGATTTCTGCGTACTCAACGCGCGCCGTACCGACGAGAAATACCGCGGCAGCTACGAGACTTCGATCATGAGGCGATTCTCTCAGTTTGCAAATTCCGCTTGCGTGAATGAGGAGGTGGAGAAACTCTTCACCCTGATCGCCCTGAACTGCGCCCTTCGCAACGGAGATGCGCACCTGAAGAATTTCGGAATCGTTTATGACGATGTCTGGGGCGAAGCAAGGCTTGCACCCGTCTATGATCTCGTGACGACTTCCGTCTATCTCGCCAAAGACAGCCTCGCCCTCACGCTTAACGGCACGACACGCTGGCCAACCGCAAAAGAGCTGAAGAAGCTCGGTGAAACTCGGGTAGGCACTCCCGCCAGGATCAGGCAGTTGCTGGACAGTATTGGTGACGCGATGCGCGAAACGGCAGAGGAAATCCGCTCTTACATCAAACACCAACCGGCATTTTCCGGGACGGGAAAACGTATGCTGCAGGAGTGGGAAATCGGCGTCAAGACGTCGCTGCGCGGCTGAGAGGCAGTGCCGCCTGGGCGATGTATCATCCGAACAGACGGGCGTCATGACCATACGCGAAGAGCTGCATCGGTTGGTG
>JBDUBZ010000095.1:0-11405 GCA_040003745.1 Terriglobia bacterium | reverse complement strand
CTTCATCGCCCCCCGCGAAATCGGCCGCGGCCGACTGGCGGTCGCCTTCGCTGAAATAGCGGTCGATGGCGTCCAGAATCTCCTGTTCGGAGGCGAGCCGCGGAACCACTTCCAGCTTTGAAAAACTCTGGACGGCGTTGATCGTTTCAAAGTCGAGCGGATCCGCCATGGCAAGAGTCAGGGCGCCCTCTTCTATGCCGAGTGGAAAGATCAGCGACTGGCGAAGAAAACGCGGCGACATCCCTTCGATTTCGGGAGCGGAGGGTGGCGCCGCGATCTGGGCAATACTGAGCCCGAGCTGTTGAGATAAAGCGGAAAGCAGGTCGCGCTGGGCCAGATAGCCCATGTCGACCAGAATCTTGCCGAGCTTGTCGCCGCGCTCGCGCTGCAGTTCGAGCGCGCGTTCCAGATCTTCCGCGCCGATCAGGCCGCGGTCGATCAGCAACTGGCCGAGAGGTGTTGCCGAAGCGGTCAGAGTTCCCTGTCCTCAAACAAAGCCTGAATCTCACCGGCCGGGGCGTGCCGGTTCACCGCATCCAGCAGCTTCTGCCTGTTGACCGCGAGCACAATTCTGTGAGGAACTCCTTTTACGTTCTCCCAGCTCCAGTTGAACAGGAACGCTTCCATCATGATGTTCTCGCCGGGCGCGAGTCCCGGCAGCGACTGGGACACGTTGAGCATCAATGACCGCATAGCATCCCGCAATACCGCTATCTTGCGAACCTTTCGTTCGTTCAGCTTCAGGAGATCGGCGGTGGTGGGTGGCGGACTGAACGGACTCACCATCAGCTGCGGAACCGTGATCACGTTCATTTCGACGGTAAAGACTACGCCGTACCCAGGCACATAGACGCCGCGCGCCGTTCCCATCAGATCATATGGATCGTTGATATCCGACTGGAATTTATCGTTGATCGACAATTCTGCCCGCTTGAGGGAATCGAGCGATACCGAACTTGCGAAGCAAACACCAACGAAGGCAAGAATCAGCGCAGCTTTCACTGCCCAGCCCCGGGCTGGCGCCTGTCGAGCGAGGCCAGCAGCGTACTTGTGTTGACCCGGTTCTGCATCACCTTTACAGCTTCCATCAGCGTCTGCTGTTCCCTCTGGTGATTGCGATTCATGGTTTCGAGCAGCACCTTTGTCGATTTTGCATCTTCGGCGCGGACCTGACTCACGGCCTTCGCCACGGCCTCGTTCACCTGGTTCGTAATGTCGGCGGGCGCGGCGGCCGTCTGCTGGGGAGCCGCGCTCACCAAAGTGCGAATCTCCACGGGCCGGTGATACGCGAAAACGATCAGCGCCGCCGCCATCACGCACGCGGAAGCAAACCCCCACACCGGGGAAAGAAAACGCGACCATCGCGACGGCGCAAACACCTTATCCGAAACAAAGGCGATCCGCCGCGGAATCTCGCGGTCCGGCAAAGCCCGCAGCGCGGCAGTCGTAACCCGCAGCCGATCCAGTTCGCCCGCGCACTCGCCGCAGCCACCGAGATGTTGTTCCATGGAAAGGCGGTCGCCGGCCGCCAGCTCGTCGAAAGCGTAATCGCGGAGATCCTCCGCCCGGCTGCATATACTCATCGAAACCCTCTGCCGCTTCCCGGAGCCAGTTCCGTTTTCATCAAATCGAGCGCCGTGTAAAGCCGCGATTTGATGGTGGAAACCGGACAATCCAGAATTTCGGCCATTTCGTCGAACTTGAAACCTTCGTAAACCTTCAGAACCACCGCTTCGCGCTGCTCGGGCGTCAGCCGGTCCAGCGCCGCATTCACCGCCATCGCCAGATCGGGCGCCACGCCGGGTGCGGGCTCGCGCTCGAACCAGGTGGTATCTTCGAGGCCCACCTCGGGCTTGCGCTTGCGGAACTGCGAGTACGCCTCGTTATGAGCGATGCGGTACAGCCAGGGGCCGAAGCGCGCCGTGTCATCCAGCTTGCGAATATTCTGGTACGCCTTCAAAAACACGTCCTGGGTCAGATCCAGAGAGTCTTCGTGTTTGCCCGTAAGCCGCAGCAGGTAATTGAAAACGCGCTTCTCCCAACGGGATACGAGGAGGTTGAAGGCTTCCACATCGCCGTGGCGGACACGTGTAATCAGGTCCGCGTCTTCGACGGCGCGAAAGATCAAACTCCCTCTCCTGTTATGAGGACGCCGGTCGCGGGAAAAAAGTCGGTAACGATGTTTTTAATCTTATCGGAGTTCACGGCCGGGGTGGGGTGACGCGGATTCAGTCGAACACGTGCTCCTGAAAGA
Source organism: Terriglobia bacterium (assembly GCA_040003745.1). GTDB lineage: Bacteria > Acidobacteriota > Terriglobia > Bryobacterales > Bryobacteraceae > BOG-234. Next base: position 9,151 of record JBDUBZ010000095.1, on the reverse strand, counting down.
CTTGATCGCGGCTGCCGGAAAAAACATCCTGGGAATCCACTCCGCCCTGCTATCTGACGCCGCAATATGCGAGCGAATTGTTGATCGGCTCGGGAGGCATGTGCGAAGTTGTGGCCTGGCTAATGGGCAGCGCAACGTAACCGATGCCGGAAATGTAACCCCCGCCGGCCAGTCTCTGACAAAATAGAATTGTGCCCCAGGCTCCTGGTATCGAGACGACGCCCGAAGTGTCGCCCGACGCCCGCCCGCCCCTGCCCTTGAGTCAGGAGCTCGAAAAGCTGCTCGCGACCGTTCGCGAAGCACGGCCGAAAGACGATACCGCGCCTATTCAAAAGGCCTACGAGTATGCCGCCCAGTACCACTCCGGGCAAGTGCGGGTTTCGGGCGAACCCTACCTGATGCATCCCCTTGCCGTGGCGCAGATTCTGGCCGAAATGCGCATGGACGTCGTGAGCATTGAGACGGGCCTGCTGCACGACATCGTCGAGGACACCACCGTAACGGCCGCCGATATCCAGAAGACGTTCGGCGACGAGGTTTCGCGCTGTGTGGACGGCGTCACCAAGCTGAGCAAAATCGATTTCTTCTCCGCCGAAGATCGCCAGGCCGAGGGCTATCGCAAGATGCTGCTCGCGATGGTGAACGATATCCGCGTCATCATCGTGAAACTGGCCGACCGTCTGCATAACATGCGGACTCTGGGCTGCCTCGCTCCCGAACGGCAGGAACGCATCGCCAAAGAGACGCTCGAGATCTACGCACCCATCGCGCATCGCCTGGGGATGGGCAAAGTCCGCGGGGAACTCGAAGATCTGTCGTTCAAATATCTCGATCCCGAGGCCTGGGCCGAAATCTCGACCACCATTGAAGGCCAGCGCGCCGTTAACGAAGAATTTCTCGAAGGCATGAAGCGCACCGTGGAAGCGGAACTGCGGCGTGAAGGGATTCCCGCCCGCGTGGATGGCCGCGTGAAGCGGGCGTTTTCCGTTTATCAGAAACTAAAGCGCCAGAAGATCACCATCGAAGAGGTTTACGATCTGGTCGCACTGCGCATCATTACGGATTCGGTCAAGAACTGTTACGGCGCACTCGGCGTCATCCATAACGAGTGGCGCCCCGTCCCAGGCCGCATCAAAGACTTCATCGCCATTCCCCGCCCGAATCTCTACCAATCCCTGCACACGTCGGTAGTCGGTCCCGAAGGTAAGCATTGCGAAATTCAGATCCGCACCGAAGAGATGCACCGCCTTGCGGAAGAAGGCATCGCGGCGCACTGGAAGTATAAGGAAGGCCGCCGCGGCGCGCAGGACGATCAGCGTGTGGCCTGGCTGCGTCAACTCGTGGAGTGGCAGCAGGACATGCGGGATCCGGAAGATTTCAGCTCCACCCTCAAGCTCGACCTCTATCCGGAAGAGGTTTATTGCTTTACACCGAAAGGGCGCGTGATCGTACTGCCCGCAGGCGCCAGTCCCATCGATTTCGCTTACGCGGTGCACACCGAGGTGGGGAACACCTGCATCGGCGCCAAAGTGAATGGGCGAATCGTGCCGTTAAAATACCCGATTCGCAATGGCGAAGTGGTCGACATACAGACCCAGGCCGGCCATCTTCCCAGTAAAGACTGGCTCTCGATCGCCAAGACCTCGCGGGCGCGCAACAAAATCAAGCACATCATCAACGCCAACGAACGGGAACGGGCGATTGAGATTGGTCAGAAGTATCTCGAAAAGGAAGCGCGCCGCCTTGGTGTTCAGCTGGCGCGCATTCAAAAGGTCGAGCTGGAACGGGTGGCGGCGGAATACGGGCTGGGCAAGATTGAAGATCTTTACGCCGCTCTCGGTTATGGGAAGTATTCGGCGCGTCAGGTGCTGCAGAAATCGGCGCCCGAACAGGTGGCCGAGGAGCCCCCGCCCGCGCCTGTGGCCGAGCCATCGCCCAAGCGCCGGCGAGACGACGATTCCGCCGTTAAAGTACACGGTGTCGACGACATCATGGTCTATCGCAGCAAATGCTGCAATCCGATCAAAGGCGAGGCGATCGTTGGATATGTTACGCGCGGGAAGGGAATCGCGGTGCATTCCCGGGCCTGCCGGAACGTGCAGAACCTGTTATACGATTCCGAGCGCAAAATCGAAGTCGAATGGGAGCGAACGGCCACCGATACCTTCCCCGTGCGTATCGTGGTGCAGACTGACGACCGGCCCGGCTTGCTGCACCAGCTCACCACCGTACTCGCTAACGAAAACAGCAACGTGCGCAGTCTCGAAGCGAAGACCGATTTTTCGCAGGGCAGCGATTCCGCCTCGGTCGAAATGACGGTGGACGTGAAGGATAAAAAGCAGCTCGAGAAGCTCTGCGCAGCCATGCGCCGAATCTCGGGCGTACGCGACGTGGAACGGATGAATCACCAATAATGACGCAATTGAAGGCAGATCCCGAGCACATCGCGATTTCCAAATCGAAGGGCATTGAGATCGACTGGAAGGATGGGCATCACAGCTCGTACGGGAACGAATATCTCAGGGACTGGTGTCCCTGTGCCGGCTGCACGGGCGCCCACGGGACTGAGCCCCGCCCGAAAACCGGCGCCAATCCCCCCGCGCCTGCGAACCCGTTCCAGATGTTTATACCAAAACTCAAAATGAACGGCATTGAACCCGTGGGCAGCTACGCCCTGCGAATCGACTGGAGCGATGGCCACAAGACAGGCATTTATTCTTTCGATCATCTGCGCGACATCTGTCCCTGCGCCGAGTGCGCTGCGGCGGAGCCCGCCCGGTGACCAGGAAAATTGCCGTTGTGGAAGACGAGGCCGAACTGGCCGCGCTCATTGAATATAACCTCACCCGCAGTGGTTTCCAGGCGCGCCTTTTTGACGGCTCAGACAACACCTTTGGCGAACTCGAAAGCTGGAACCCCGATCTGATTGTGCTTGACGTCATGCTTCCCGGGCAGGATGGCTTCGATCTCTGCCGCCGCCTGCGTAAGGCGGGCAAGCTTACGAAAACCCCGGTTATCTTTCTGACCGCGCGGTCCGATGAGGTAGACCGCGTGCTGGGCCTTGAGCTCGGCGGCGACGACTACATGACCAAGCCGTTCAGCCCGCGCGAGCTGGTGGCGAGGATCAAGGCCCATCTGCGGCGTCTCGACGGGGATGCCGAACCGAAGCAGACCGAGGTTTCCACCGGCCCCTTCCGCGTCGATTTCGGCGCGCGCCGGGTATACCAGAACGGGCGGGAGGTCGAGCTGACCGCAACGGAATTCAAGCTGCTCGAATTTTTTATTACCCATACGGGGCACGCCTGGTCCCGCGAGCAGCTGCTGCGCGAGGTCTGGGGCGAGCAGCATTTCGTCACGCCGCGCACCGTCGATGTTCACGTTCGCCGGCTGCGTGAGCAGATCGAGGAAAAACCGGATGAGCCGGCATTTCTGGTGACTGTGCGCGGTTTCGGTTATCGTTTCGACGTGAAGCCGGCAGAGGTGATTCCGGGAGCCGCGAATTAAGAGAGGCACAAAGTGACAGCGAGAATCTTTCTGAAGCTCATCGCCGTCATCGCCTGCCTGATCGCGGTCGCCCTGGTGGCCGCGGATCTGCTGGCGTCGCGCGTAGCCGAGCGTTACCTCGCCGCGCGCCTGCAGCAGGAACTCGAGGATAAGGGGCATCTGCTTGCCCTTTCCGGCGTAATTAATCTGCACAAGATTTCCGCCAACCTTTCCCAAATTGCGAAATCAGCGGGCGCGCGGGTAACGATCATCCAGCGCGACGGCAAAGTGGTGGCCGATTCGGAAGCGGACCCCGCCACTATGGAGAATCACTCCAATCGTCCCGAATTGCAGGAAGCCTTCCAGGGCAGAATCGGTCGCTGGAACCGCCTCAGCAGAACGTTGAACGTCGAATTTGTCTATGTCGCGGTTCCCATTGAAGGCGGCGCCATCCGGCTTGCCCTGCCGCTCTCGCTTCTGAATTCCGAGGTCATGGCAATTCGTATCAAAATCATGCAGAGTGTCGCGATAGCATTTCTGCCCACGGTGCTGATCGCGGCCTTTCTGGCGCGTCGCCTCGCCCGCCGTTTGAGCAGCATCATCAACTATGCCGGCGAGCTTGCCAACGGGAATTTTGAGGCGCGGTTGAGTAACGACGGGCGCGGAGAACTGGGCCTGTTGAGCCGCAAGCTGAACGAGACCAGCGCCAAACTGGAGCGCACGGTGCAGCAACTACAGCTGGAACACACGGAACTGGACCGTCTGGAGCGTATCCGGAAAGACTTCGTGATCAATGTTTCGCATGAGCTGCGCACCCCGCTGGCCTCCATTCAGGGCTATACCGAAACGCTGCTCGATGGCGCCATCAACGACAACGACAACAACATCCGGTTCCTGAATATTATTCGCCATAATGCCGAGCGGCTGACGCGGCTGACTGCCGACCTGCTGACGCTCTCCCGCCTGGAACTCCGCACCCAGGATTTCCGCTTCGCGTCTTTTCATGTGAACAGTCTGCTGGCCGATGTGGTCGATACCATCAGGCCCATTGCCGACAAAAAGAACATTTTTATGCGGCACGAAACGGGTCCCCCCGATTGCGAGATTTTTTGCGATTCCGAGGCCTTTTACCAGGTTGTCAGCAATCTACTCGATAATGCCGTGAAATACACCCCCGCCAGCGGCAACATTTACTGCGGATCGAGACCCATTCGACGCGCGGACGGTACGGAATGGGTGGAATTCTACGTCCGGGACTCCGGTATGGGTATTCCCGCCGACGAGCAATCCCGTCTGTTTGAACGTTTTTACCGCGTCGACAAGGCCCGCAGCAGGGAGTTGGGGGGGACTGGACTGGGCTTGGCCATCGTAAAACACCTTGTCAGGGCCCATGGGGGCGAAGTCCGGGTGGAAAGCCAATCCGGGAATGGCTCCACATTTTTCTTCACAATGCCTGTGGAATTAGCGGAAATCGGGAGCCCAGAGCGTGATTCAGCAGAGGTTAAGTCGAGCGCGGCGTAAAACTACTGTCCCTGACCGGCTAACATCCAAATGGTTGCATAAAAGGCCATAGCGACCGAGGTCCCCAGGACAAGCCAGGCAATTCGCGCTGTATTTACCATTATGAAATATACGTGGCAATTATACTTCCAACGGGAGCATATGTCCAATTTCCCGCAATTTTTTCTTCACCCGAAGTTTATAGCCCGTTAACCCTCTTGTAACCTCCCGGCGGCTACGCTGAAAGAGCCGTGACAAAAAGAATAGTATTGATTGAAGACGACACCGATCTTTACGCGCTGATTAAATACAATCTCGAAAAAGAGGGATTCAGCCTTGCTGGTTCGCAGACTGGGCGGGGGGCAATCGATCTTTGCCGCCGTGTTCGCCCGGACCTCATCCTGCTCGACATCATGCTGCCCGATTCCGACGGTCTCGATATCTGCAAAGGTATTCGTAACGATGCGGAACTGGCTCAGACGCCCATTATTTTTCTAACGGCCCGCGCCTCCGAAACCGATCGGATCGTCGGCCTCGAACTGGGCGCCAACGACTACATTGTGAAGCCATTTTTTGTGCGCGAACTGATTGCACGCATCAAGCTGCAGTTCCGCACACAGACGGTTCCCGCGCGCGTTCTCAAGGCGGGGAACGTTACGCTCGACCGCAGCAGCTGCCAGGTAAAACTCTCAGGCGAGCCACTCGCGGTAACGGCGACCGAATTTCGCCTGCTCGAGTTCCTGATGACCCGCCCCGGCGTGGTTTTCAGCCGCGAACAACTGCTGAACGCCGTCTGGGGCCAGGACCGCGCCATTACCGATCGCACCGTCGACGTCTATATCCTGCGCCTGCGCCAGAAGATCGAAAAGGACCCAGCGGCTCCGCTGCTCATTCATTCCGTGCGTGGCTTTGGTTACTCGTTTGAGCCGCGCGGGGTGGAATCGCGCCGTGAAGAAGCCGTGCTTGAAGCTGCCCGCTGAAGACTCTTTTTAACCGGCCGGCCCGCCTATTCCGCTAAACTGACCGAGAGATGGCCAAACCGGCGTACGACCCTGGCTTAACGCGGCAGTTTGACGGGTCGCTGCACCGCGTTATTAACCAGGATGGCTCCTTCAATGTTCGCCGGCTGGGGGTCGGATGGCGGGCATTTCACCCGTGGCTGCACGTCATCAATATGAGCTGGACCGGCTTTTTTACCCTGGTTCTGGGCTCGTATCTTGGCATCAACACGATCTTCGCAGCCTTCTATTTTCTGCTGCCGCCCGATTCCGTCCAGGGGTCCGCCGCGCCCACCGAGGCTGCCCGATTCCTGAATGATTTCTTCTTCAGCGGGCACACCCTGACCACCGTGGGTTATGGCAGCCTCACACCGCGCGGGGATCTGGCCAATATCGTCGCGCTCACGGAAGCACTGGCGGGTCTGATGGCGTTTGCCATGATCACCGGCACGTTGGTTGCCCGCGCATCACGCCCTTCCGCCCGCATCGGATACAGCTCCAGAGCCCTGGTTGCGCCCTACCAAAACGGCGCTGGTCTCATGTTCCGGATCGCCAATGAGCGGTCCAACAGCCTTATGGAACTCGAAGCCAGTGTCATGCTCATGACTGTCACAAGAACTGGCGCGGCGGCGGAACGCAAATTCGATCTTCTGGCGCTCGAAAGGAGTTCGGTACTGCTGTTTCCTCTCAGCTGGACAATCGTTCATCCCATTGATGAAAAGAGCCCGTTCCACGGGAAAACCGCGGAAGATCTCAGGATTCTCGAGGCGGAGCTGATCATTCTTATCAAAGGCTTCGATGAGACGTTCGGCCAGGTGGTTCACAGCCGCTATTCGTACCGGTTCGATGAGATCGTGTGGGGCGCCAAGTTCCTGCCGGCCTTCCGCTCTGGTCCCGAAGGAAATATCCTGCTCGAGGTTTACAAGCTCGGTGATTTCATTCCGGTCCCTGTCGGCGGGCCGCCGACCGCGCTGCCCGGTAGCCCGGCCAGCTAAAAATAAGGCCGCCAAGGGGTAAAGTCTAAACGCCGCGTCATTTGGCCCGTTACACTGGGGCTGAACATGGAGCAGTTCGCCCTCAGCTTCGTACCGGAACGCCGGATTTTTTCATTGCGGGAGCTGAGCGACGGGATACGGGGAACGCTGGAGCGCAGCTTCACCAACATCTGGCTCGCGGGCGAAATTTCCGGCACAAAACCGGCGCCGAGCGGGCACTGTTACTTCACCCTCAAAGACAGTGAAGCGCAAATCAAATGCGTCTGCTGGAAGCTGACTTACCTGCGCTTGAAATTCAAGCCGAAGGATGGCGTTCAGGTGCTGGTGCGCGGCCGGGTGGATATCTATGAGCAGCGCAGCGAATACCAGTTCGTAGTCGAAACCATCGAGCCGCACGGGCACGGCGCGTTGCAACTGGCCTTCGATCAGTTGAAGCAGCGGTTGCTGCTCGAAGGGCTTTTTGAAGCCGCCCGCAAGCGTCCGCTGCCGCGGTTTCCCCGGCGCATCGGGATCGTGAGCTCGCCCAAAGGCGCGGTCATTCAGGATTTTATCGAGATCCTGTCGCGGCGTTTTCCCGGCCTGCATGTGAGGCTGTTCCCCGCGCGCGTACAGGGCCCAGGCTCGGTCGAAGACGTTTGCCGCGGCCTTGAATATTTTGGCCGGGGCGGGTGGGCTCAGCTTGTGGTCGTGGCCCGCGGCGGAGGATCCATCGAAGACCTGTGGACCTTCAACGAGGAAGCGGTGGCGCGCGCTATCGCTGAGTGCGTTATCCCGGTGGTGTCGGCCATCGGCCATGAAACCGACATCACCATCGCGGATTTCGTAGCGGACCTGCGCGCCCCCACGCCCTCGGCCGCCGCGGAGATGATCGTCTGTACGCGGCAGGAATTGCTCGACCGGGTCGGCAGCCAAACCGCGGCTATGACCCAGCGGATGCGCTACCGCCTGGCGATCCTGCAGCGGCGTCTGCGGGAGCAGGCGATTGATCGCGCCACCACCCTGCTGCATCGGAATCTGGCGAGGCGGCTGCAGCGCGTGGACGATTCCGAAGAGCGTCTTCGCAATGCCATTCGCGCCCGATTGGCTGCGGGCGAGCGCAGGCGCCGCATGCTCGAAGAGAAATTGCAATACTACGATCTGCGTCCCCGCTTCCGCCGAGATCGCGCCCGTTTCAGCGAAGCGGCTGTTCGTGTGGAGGCCCTTTTGAAAGCGAGCTTAGGCTGCAAGCGCCAGCGGTACGAGCGGGCTTCGGCTATGCTGGGGCAGTTGAATCCCCGCAGTGTGCTGGCGCGCGGTTATGCAATTGTTTTGAACGGTCGCGGAAGCGTTGTACGCGAGGCCGCGGCGCTATCACCAGGAGAAGAATTGAATCTTTTATTTGCGAAAGATTCCGCCACTGCGGCGGTTCTGTCCACGAAGCTCGATCACGAACGTCAATGACGGCAAGCAGCCTTGACGCCATACGCCGCGCCCTCGCCGAAGATATCGGAACCGGGGACATCACGTCGGCCCTCTGCGTACCTAAAGATCGCATGGCCCGCGGGATTTTCCTTGCGCGGGAACCCCTCGTGCTGGCCGGAACCGATGTGCTGCGGGCGATGTACGACGACATCACCATCGGGCACGAAGACGGTGCGCGTCTGCTTGAAGGCGATCGCATTGCAGAAGTTACGGGCAGTGCCTGCACGCTGCTCGAACGGGAACGTGTGGCGCTCAATTTCCTGCAGCGCCTTTCCGGTGTGGCAACTCTGGCGCACGAGTTCGCCAGGCTCGTGGAGGGCACCGGCTGTACGGTTATCGACACCAGAAAAACGACGCCCGGTCTGCGCGAACTCGAGAAAGCCGCAGCCAAAGCGGGCGGCGTCACCAACCATCGCATGGGGCTCTACGATGCGATTCTGATCAAGAATAACCACATATCCGCCGCTGGGGGAGTGCGTCAGGCGCTGCTGAATGCGCAGTCGGCTGCCCTGCCAATTGAGATTGAGGTGCGCACCCTCGATGAGCTGGAAGAGGCGCTCGCCAATGGCGCCGACCACTTGCTGCTCGATAACCTTTCACCCCAGCAGGCCAGCGAGTGGGTACGCCTCGTCAATGGCCGCGCGAAGGTAGAACTCTCCGGCGGCATCAATCTGGAAACGGTCCGGTCCTATGCCGAAGCCGGGGCCGACTTCG
>JBDUBZ010000094.1:0-11416 GCA_040003745.1 Terriglobia bacterium | reverse complement strand
CGCGGGCGCAGCCGGGCCGACTGGCTTGTCGGCATGAACCTGTCGCGGGCTTACACGCTGGCGTATGGCGGCGAATTGTCGGTGGGCCGCGTGCAGACTCCCACGCTTGCCATGGTGGTGGAGCGGGAGCTCGCGATCCGCGCTTTTGTTCCCGAGGATTACCTTGAAGTTCTGGCGACGTTCCGGCCCACTGGCCAGCCTGCCGCCAAGTCGTATCGCGGTACATGGTTTCGCACACCGGGCGACATGAAAGGCTCGATGCGTCTGCCGGTGGATGGCATCGAAGCCGCTCAGATCGTGCAGCGGGCGGGCACGGGCCAGGCATCCATTGAGTCGCTCGAGGCCGCGAACCAGCGCATGCCGCCGCCGCTGCTCTACGATCTGACTGAACTGCAGCGGCACGCCAACCGGGTGTTCGGATTCAGCGCGCAGAAAACGCTGGATATTGCCCAGGCACTCTATGAGCGGCACAAGCTGCTGAGCTATCCCAGAACCGACAGCCGTTATCTTTCGAAGGATGTTGCGGCCACGCTGCCGCGTATCGTGAAGGTCATCGAAGGGCCTTACCGCGAACACCTGGCGCCGGGGACGGGCGAGCGGGCGCTTGGTTCGCGCTATGTGGATGACACGAAAATTCGCGATCACTACGCGATTATTCCGACCGCGACTTCGCCCGATGGCGCGGACCTTTCGGCAGAGGAACGGAAGATCTACGATCTGGTGTGCCGGCGGCTGCTCAGCGCATGGCATGAGGATCATCTGTGGTCGGTCACGACCGCGATCACCGCGATTGTGAACGGTCCCGTCACCGATCGATATCATGCATCGGGATCGATGGTGCAGCGGGTGGGCTGGAAGGTTCTCGATCTGCAGACGCGAAATAGTAATGAGGCCGAGCAACAGCTGCCTTCGGAATTGCGCCAGGGGCAGGCGCAGGATGTGCTCGAAGCCGGGAGCGCACGGAAAAAGACGCGCGCGCCTAAGCGCCTGACCGACGCCACTTTGCTGACCGCGATGGAAACGGCGGGGAAGACGCTCGACGAGAAGGAGCTGTCCGATGCTATGAAGGACAGCGGCCTGGGCACTCCGGCGACCCGCGCGGCCATCATTGAGCTGCTCCTGAAACGCGAATACGTCGTTCGCGCAGGGAAGAATCTGGAGGCCACCGATAAGGGCATCCATCTGATCGAGGTGGTGCATCCCGAGGTCAAGAGCCCTGTCATGACTGGGCAGTGGGAAGCATATCTGCGGCGGATCGAGCGCGGTGAGGCGCAACTGGAGCCGTTCATTCACGGGATTGAGGATTACGTCCGCGATGTAGTCGGCCGTGTTCCGCAAACGGTTACTCCGCGGCCTGTGGCCGTGGCTGTGGCCGTAGCTGTCGCAGCGCCAGCGACACGATCGGATGACGCCATTGCCCGAAGCGACGAACCCATCGCCGAGCTGCTGCACCGGCTGTTCGGCTTCCGCGATTTCCGCGCGAATCAGGAAGAGGTGTGCCGGACGGTGATCGATGGCCGCGACACTCTGCTGGTGATGCCCACGGGCGCGGGTAAGTCGCTTTGCTACCAACTGCCGGGGATCGCGCGCGGCGGTACCACGCTCGTGATCAGCCCACTGATTGCACTGATGGAAGACCAGTCGGCCAAGCTCGCACAGCTGGGTTTTGCGGTCGAATGTATTCATTCGGGGCGTGACCGCGCGGCCTCCCGCCAGGTCTGCATCGACTACCTGAACGGCAAACTGCAGTTCCTGTTCATTGCTCCGGAGCGCCTCCGGGTCAGCGGCTTTCCGCAAATGCTCGAGCGCCGCAAGCCTTCGCTCATCGCCATCGACGAAGCGCACTGCATTTCGCAATGGGGCCACGATTTTCGCCCGGATTACCGGCTGATCGGCCAGTATGTGCCGAACTGGCGGCCCGCGCCCGTGATCGCCATGACCGCGACGGCGACGGGCATGGTCCAGAGGGATATCCGCGAACAACTGGGGCTCGAAAACTGCGCCAGTTTTATTCATGGCTTCAGGCGTTCGAACATTGCGATCGAAGTCCTGGAGACGGGCATGTCGCAGCGGCCGGGGCTGGCGCGCGAGATCCTGATGGACCCTTCGAGGCGACCCGCGATCATCTATACGCCGAGCCGCAAGCAGGCCGAAAGCGTGGCCGAACTGCTGGCGGTGGACTTTCCCGCGGCGGCTTATCATGCAGGACTCGACGCGGCGCGGCGTCACAAAGTGCAGAACGATTTCCTCTCGGGAAAGACCGAGGTGATTGTGGCCACCATCGCCTTCGGCATGGGCATCGACAAGGCGGATGTACGCTCCGTGATTCACACGGCTCTGCCCGGCAGTGTAGAGGCTTATTACCAGGAAATTGGGCGCGCGGGGCGCGATGGCGAGCCGAGCCGCGCCATTCTGATGCAGTCTTACGCGGACCGCTACACGCACGATTTCTTCTTTGAGCGCGACTATCCGGAAGTGCTGTTGCTCGACCAGATTTTCCAGCGGCTGCGGCCCGAACCTATAGACCGCGGGACTCTGCAAAAACAAAGCCGAATTCCGGCCGACGTCTTCGAGAAGGCGCTTGAAAAGCTGTGGGCGCACGGCGGCGCGGTTGTCGATTTCGCCGAGAATGTCACGGCGGGCAGCGCGGACTGGCGCGATTCCTATATCGCCCAGGGAGATCAGAAGCGCGCGCAGATCGAGCAGATGATTCGTTATTCACAGAGCAGCCAGTGCCGCATGACGAGTCTGATCCGGCACTTCGGCGACATGACGGACAGCCAGACTCCCTGTGGAATTTGCGATTTTTGCGCGCCGGATGTCTGCATTGGGCAGCGTTTCCGGGAAGCGACGCCGGACGAGGAGTCGATGGCGCGCCGGGTGCTCGGCGTGCTCGATTCGTCTCACCCTTCGGTGGGCCGGCTGCATACCGATCTGTGCGCCAAAAATGGGAAGGAGGGGATGACGCGGGATGAATTCGAAGAACTGCTGGGCGCAATGGCGCGCGCGGATCTGGTTCGCCTGACGGAAGCCGTGTTTGAGAAAGACGGGAAGCAGATTCCGTATCGCAAAGTCAGCCTGACGCGAAATGCCGGGTATCTGGATGAGGATGCTCCGCTGGACCTCAAGATCAAGGAAGCGGTGTCGGCTCCGGCCAGGCGGACGGTGCGGTCGCGAAAGAAAGCCAGCCGCGAGAAAAAGCGTCCGGTGCGTTCTGAGCGCACACCGCTTGCGCCCCCGCCTCCCAGCGGAAGAGCGGAGGAATCGCTGCGGGCGTGGCGCCTGGCGGCGGCGAAGCGCCAGGGCGTTCCGGCGTTTCGCATCATGACGGACAAAGTGCTGACCGCCATCGCGCAAAAAAAGCCGAAGACCGCCGCTCAGTTGCTGGCGATTCCTGGGATTGGTATTAATTCGGTGGAAAAGTATGGCGCGCAGATCTACCGCATACTAAACGAGAGCCAGTAGTGAAACATACCTGGAGCCCCCGGCATCCTGGTAAGAGTAGTCCGGCGTCCCGGGCGTATAATGGGATATTCGAGGTATCTATTGTCATTCGGCACTTTTTTCCGCCTTTTTGCGCACGTTCAGATGCTGCCCATCCTCGAAAGCGGCGAGGAGACACTGGTTGGCGGCCAGGCGGTCATGGAAGGCGTGATGATGCGCGCGCCGCACAGCTATTGCGTCGCGGTGCGTAAGCCCTCGGGCGAAATCGTCACCGAGGATATGCCCGTTCCCCGCATGTCGGAAAAATATAGCTTTTTTAAGTGGCCTGTACTGCGTGGCCTGGGCGTTCTGGGTCAGGCGATGTCTCTGGGGGTTAAGGCGCTCCGGTTTTCAGCCAACGCGGCACTTGACGATGGCACCGAAGCAAAGCCGGAGGTTTCGTCGTGGATGATGACCGCCCAGGTCGCTTTTTCAGTGATCTTTTTTATCCTGCTATACAAGCTCGTGCCGTTGAAGCTGACTGAGATGTTGTCGGACTGGGCTCCGGCGATCAAAGGCCAGATTCTGTTCAATGCGGTGGATGGGGTGATCCGGCTCGCCATTTTTGTAGGCTTTCTCTATCTGATTTCGCGGACTAAAGACATCAAACGCGTTTTTGAATACCACGGCGCGGAACACAAGGTTGTTTTCAACTTTGAATCGGGCACGCCGGTCACCGTTGAAAATGCACAGAAGTTTGTCACCTTCCATCCACGCTGCGGTACCAGCTTTATGTTTGTGATCATGCTGATCTCGATGGTGGTTTACATGTTTTTCCCGGTGCAGACGTTTGCCGGCAAACTCGCGCTTCGCATCGTGCTGCTGCCGGTGATCACAGGGCTGAGTTACGAGCTGATCCGCTTCGCGGCCCGCAAGCGCGGATCTTTTCTCGCGCTTTTGACGGCGCCGGGATTGTGGACCCAGCGCATTACGACCAAGCCTCCGAGCGACGAGCAGGCAGCAGTTGCGATCATGGCACTCGATGGCGCCATGAGGCTTGAGACCAGTCAGGGTGGCGAACTGATCATCGCCTGATCCGGGGCCCGACCGAATGCAATATTCAAAAAAGCTCGACCAGATCGAGACACATTTTGAAGACCTGAACCGGCAGATGGCCGATCCTTCGGTCATCAGCGATGGCGATCAATACCGCAAAGTGTCGAAGGCGCACAGCGATCTCTCGCCGATCGTCGCCAAATACCGGGACTACAAAGAGGCCGCCGATCAGCTGGAGCAGGCGAAAGCGATGCTTGCGGAATCCGATCCGGACATGCGCGAACTGGCCGCCCTCGAAGTAACGCGGATTGAACCCGAGCTCGCGCAGATGGAGCAGGATCTCAAAGTTTTCCTGCTGCCCAAAGATCCGCTGGATGAAAAAGATGTCGTGCTCGAAATCCGCGCCGGCACTGGTGGCGATGAAGCCAGTCTCTTTGCGGCTGAGATTTTTCGCATGTACGTGCGATACGCGGAAACGCAGCGCTGGAAGGTGGAAGTCACGTCTTCGAGCGAATCCGGGGTGGGCGGGTTGAAGGAAGTGCTGGCGCTGGTGAGCGGCAATCGTGTTTACAGCAGACTGAAGCACGAGAGCGGTGTGCACCGGGTGCAGCGCGTGCCGGAAACAGAACAGCAGGGGCGAGTCCACACATCCGCCGTGACGGTGGCGGTGCTGCCGGAGGCCGATGAAGTCGAGGTTAAGATCGAAGAGAAAGATATTCGCATCGACACATTTTGTTCCTCGGGCCCGGGCGGCCAGTCGGTGAACACAACCTATTCAGCGGTCCGCATCACGCACCTGCCCACGGGCGTAATCGTTTCCTGCCAGGACGAAAAATCGCAGATCAAGAATCGCGCCAAGGCCATGCGGGTACTTCGTTCGCGGCTTTATGAAATCGAGCTCGAAAAACAGCAGGCGGCCATTGGCGCGGATCGGAAGATCATGGTGGGAACGGGTGATCGCAGTGAAAAAATCCGCACCTACAACTTCCCGCAGAACCGTTTGACGGACCACCGCATCGGCCTCACTCTGCATCAGCTCGATCTGATTATGGATGGCAAGCTCGACGCCATTTTCGACGCCCTCACGCAGCACTATCAGGCTGAGAAGCTGCAAAAAGAAGGCGCCGCGGCCTGACCCAGGCGCCGCCGTGACCATTCGGACAGCGCTCGCACAAGGAACCGAACTGCTGGCGCAGGCGGGCGTCGGGGCGGCCCGGCTGAACGCGGAGGTGCTGCTGGCGCACGCCTTCCATCGCGACCGCACCTATTTTTACGCGCATCCCGAACAGGAACTGCGCGAGGTCGAATGGATTCACTACGGCCGCTATCTGCACGAGCGCATGCAGGGCAAGCCCACGCAGTACATTACAGGGAAGCAAGAGTTTTACGGCCGCGATTTCCGGGTCACGCCTGCCGTCCTGATTCCGCGTCCGGAGACGGAACTGCTGGTTGAGACGGTGCTGCGGTTGCAGCCGCGATGCCTTGTCGATGTCGGCACGGGAAGCGGGGCAATTGCGATTACCCTCAAGCTCGAATGCCCTGCCCTGCGGGTGTATGCGACGGATATCTCCGCCGATGCCTTACAGGTCGCCAGGGCCAACGCCCGGAATCTGCAGGCCGACGTTCAGTTCTTCGAAGGCGATTTGCTGACGGCGTTTGGCTGCGGTATCGCGGATGCGGTGGTATCGAATCCCCCTTACGTGCCACTCGCCGACCGCGATACGCTGCAGCGCGAGGTGCGCGACTGGGAACCTCATCTGGCGCTGTTTGCGGGGGCGTCCGGTACCGACGTCTATCGGCGGCTGCTGCCGCAGGCGATGCGCGTGCTCGCGCCCGGCGGCTTGCTTGCCCTTGAACTGGGCTATGGCCTGGCCGGTGAGGCGACCGCTCTCGCATCGGAATGGCATGATATTCAGGTTCTGCCGGATCTCGCCGGCGTCCCGCGCGTGCTTACATGCCGCGCCCCGGGTCTTCCACAAAAGGCGCGCGCAGGATCATATAATGCTGATCCACATAGGTAGACCCCACCTTCAAAGATTGCGGCTCAGTGCCCCAGATCTCAAAGCCGAACTTGCGATATAGCGCCTGCGCGGCCGCCTGCTCTACGGTTACGGCGAGCAAAAGCTGCTCGATGGTTGGATCCTCGGCGGCCCTGCGCAGCAATTCCTGCATGAGGGCCGTTCCGACGCGCCGGCCGCGATGCAATTCGCTCACATAGAAACCGTAGATGTGGCCTTTGTGCCGGCGCCTTTCCTGGGTGTCGCGAACCAAAGTAGCGATGCCGATGAGAAAACCGCCTTCCAACGCTCCCAGGGTGACACCTGGCGGTGGCGTTTCACGAAAGCGCGCTGCGTAGAATTCGGCGGGCTTTGCGTCATGCTCCGCGACGCTTTGCCCGAAAGCCAGAGGCTCGCCCGCGAGGCCCTCACGGCGGAGCAGGCACCAACTCTCCGCATCCTCTTCACCCAGTGCGCGAACTTCCATTCCGACATGTTAGCCTGCGGGTTAGCCTGAGAACACCCGTGCTCCGTACCGTCTTCCATGTCGACATGGATGCGTTCTTCGTATCCGTCGAGGAGCTCTACGACCCTTCGCTCAAAGGCAAGCCGGTGGTGGTGGGCGGCAAGAGCGACGAACGCGGCGTAGTTTCCGCGGCTTCTTACGAAGCGCGCAAATTCGGTGTCCATTCCGCCATGCCGTTGCGTACGGCGTATAAGCATTGTCCGCAGGCCATTTTCGTCGAAGGGCATCACGAGCGATACCGCGAACATTCTCAGCGGGTGTTTGAGGTGCTGAACCGATTTTCACCGGCGGTGGAAATGGCGTCCATCGACGAAGCGTATATCGATATGACGGGCACGGAGCGCCTGCTTGGACCTCCGATGCGCGCGGCGCACCTGCTGCACGAGGCGATCGGCGCCGCGACAAAGCTGAATTGCTCGATCGGCATTTCGACCTCCCGGCTGGTTTCGAAGATCGCGTCGGATCAGGCCAAGCGCAACGGCGTCCTGCATGTTCTGCCTGGGGTGGAGGCGCAGTTTCTGGCGCCACTGGAGGTCCGGCGTATTCCAGGGGTTGGCAAAGTGATGGAGAAGAACCTGCATGCCATCGGCATCCGGCGCATTCGCGATCTGGCGGTCCTGGGCGACAAAGAACTGGAATCCCGCTTTGGAAAATGGGGGCTGGCGCTGGCGGGAAAGGCTCAGGGGCTCGACGCGGGCGCGTGGTTCGACGCCGAAATCGGGGAGCGCGGGGAACCGAAGTCGATCAGTCATGAACACACTTTCGATCGGGACACAGCGGATCCCGAACGCCTGGAGACAACGCTGGCGCATCTGGCCGAGAAGGTAGCGCGCCGCCTGCGGGAACACTCTTTGTACGCGCGCACTATGCAGCTGAAGCTGCGCTATTCCGATTTCTCGACGATCACGCGGGCGCATTCGTTCGACAGCCCCACCCAGCTCGACATCGATGTGGTGGAACAATCGCGCAAACTGCTGCACGATAACTGGGACCGCAGCCGCACCATACGCCTGCTGGGTATCCATACTTCAAGCTTTGAGCATTCGAGCGGTCAGCTGGGTTTGATGGACGGCGGCCGCGCGGAGCGATGGCGTCAGGCGCTCGAGGCTGCGGACAAACTACGCGACCGGTTTGGTGAAGGATCGGTGTCGCTGGGCTCGGGCTTGCGGGGCAAGTACCGGGAACGGGTGCAGGAGAATCCGGCGGCACTGCCAGGCAGGGAACCTCGAAAGCCTACCAGGCGGTAGCTCCGCCATCGACCCGCAGGTGCGCGCCGGTGATAAAGCTCGCTTCGTCCGAGGCGAGGAACAGAATCGCGTTGGCAACTTCGCGCGCATCCCCCACGCGGTTGAGCATGTGCCGCGGAGCCATCTCGGCCACCCATTCTTCCCTGGTGAGCCCCATTCTGACCCACTCGCGCTCGCTGGCGCTCGTCATGATGCAGCCGGGGCAGATGCTGTTCACACGCACGCCGGATGGAGCGAGATCGAGAGCCATGCACTGCGTCATGGTGAGGATAGCGCCTTTGCTCGAGTTATAGGTGGCCATGTTTGGCTGGGCTATGAAGCCGCTTTGCGAGGAAAGGTTCACTATGGAACCGCGCCGTTGTTTGAGGTGAGGAATGGCGTGCTTTGAAACCAGGGCGGTGCCGATCACATTGACGCCCAGCACGCGCAGCCAGTTTTCTTTGCTGCCGTCTTCAACGGAGAACGTTGTGAAATCGGCGGCATTGTTGACGAGCACGTCGAGGGAGCCAAATCGCTCAATGGCGATATCGCAGATGCGGCGGGCGTCGTCTTCGTTCGAAATATCCCCGCCGATGGGGAAGGCTTCGGCGCCCATTGCCCTGACCTGCGCCGCGATTTCGGAAACGTCGGCAAGGTTGATATCGGCAAGAACGAGTTTGGCGCCTTCCTCTGCAAAGCGGAAAGCAGTGGCCGCCCCAATACCTGTACCCGCGCCAGTAATAATCGCTATTTTGTTGTGAAGTCGCATGAACTTCTAATGATAACGGCTGGGGGGCTGATCTTAAAGGAGGGAGATGCTTCGAACGATGTGACAGAAATCGGGTGATCGCCCTGTTACAGAGCGATCACCCGTTGAAGAACACTACGCAAGAGCTACGCGGGCTTCGATACTACCGGCGGTGCGGAGTCGCGGCTGGTGATGACCCGGTCGATAATGCCGTAGTCCACCGCCTGGTACGGGCTCATAATGTAATCGCGATCTACGTCGCGAGCTACGCGTTCCACCGGCTGGTTGCTCGCGTCCGCGAGAATCTTGTTCAGGATTTCCCGCATGCGCAAAATCTCCTTGGCATAGATGTCGATATCGGCCGCCTGTCCGGCCAGACCCTGCATGGAGGGCTGGTGGATCATGATGCGGGAATTGGGCAGGGCGAAACGCTTGCCTTTGGTTCCCGCCGCCAGCAGTACGGCGCCCATCGAGGCCGCCTGTCCTACGCAGATGGTGACGATATCGGGCCGCACGAAAGCCATCGTATCGAGAATCGCAAGGCCGGCAGTGATCGACCCGCCCGGCGAATTGATGTAGATCGAAATGTCCCGCTCAGGATCTTCGGCTTCCAGAAACAGCAATTGCGCGATGATCAGGTTGGCGACCATATCGTCAATCGGCGTTCCGAGGAAGATAATGTTTTCTTTCAGCAGGCGCGAGTAAATGTCGTACGAACGTTCCCCTCGCGATGTCTGCTCAACTACCATCGGGACTAGCAGAGAATTACCCTTCCTTTCCTTTTCGTTACTTTTACTGATGAAGCTTGCGCCCGCGAAGATTCCCGCAGGTGTACCCCGAAGTCTCATCATACGACTCGGCTCCGGCCATTTGCCGTCACAGAATCAGTGAAGGCGCTCAAAGGACCTCATTCCGGACGAGATAGATTATTTTGGAGACATCGTGACCGCGGCCTGTTGCCTGCGGCCCGCCCGCAAAAGCTTCCACCCGCACCAGGTGACGGTTACGAAAAACAGCCCGAAACTGATCAGGATCACCGTCAGTCTTCGCGCCTGTCCGAGTTCGTGCGAGACCACAGTGGTATTCGTACTGACTTCGAGCGCTACCAGGACAGGCGGCGCGCCCTTCTCATTCACGACTACCACCGCGTACTGGCCGCGAAGGTCCACGAACCGGCGGAGGTCCTCGGACACTGATTTCGGCGACACGGCAACGTCGCCGTGTTGCCGGTTGCGGATAAATAGCCGAAAGTCGCGCATTCGCATGATCTCCATGTGCGCGGTGGGGCCGCCCGAAACCACCTGGAACCTGCAATCGATTTCAGTCGGAATCTGTTTCACGTTGACCGGAATCCAGCGGTATTCGCCCGGTTCGAGACGGAAAGGGGCCTGCTGCTGCGCGAGAAGCGGGCCAGTCAGCGCCAACAGCAAGAGCGCCTTCATTGCCGGTACTCGATTCTGCCGCCCACTACGGTCAAGGTGACCCGTGCCTTCCAGATATCGGCGGCGGGCATAGTCATGACATCGTCCGAGAGCATGATGAAGTCGGCCATTTTCCCCGTTTCGAGCGAACCTTTGCGATTCTCTTCGAAGGCGGCAAATGCCCCTTCGCGCGCCCAGCTCCGAAGAGCCTCTTCGCGGGTCATGCGCTGGGCGGGCATCCAGCCGCCGGAAGGCTGTCCACTTACATCCTGACGCGTGATGGCGGCATACAAACCCAGAATTGGGTTCGTTTTTTCAACCGGGAAATCGGATCCGGAAGGAACGTGAACTCCCAGATGCATAAATGTCTGCCACGCGTAAGCGCCTTTGAGGCGCGCCGGGCCGAGGCGGGCTTCCGCCCAGGGCATATCGCTGGTGGCGTGAGTGGGTTGCATAGAGGCGATGACGGAATAACGCTGGAACTTCGCGAAATCCTCCGGTGAGACAATCTGCGCGTGCTCCACGCGGAACCGCTTATCGTTCGGCCCTTTGAGAACGTCGCCATAAGCATCGATCGCGGCGCGATTGGCGGCGTCGCCGATAGCGTGGGTGTTGACCTGAAAGCCGCGGGCGATGGCTTTTTCCGCAACGGCGCGAATGGCGGCGCGGTCGAGAATCAGCAGCCCTTTGTTGCCTGGATCGTCGGAATAAGGCTCCAGCAGCGCGGCGCCGCGCGAACCGAGAGCGCCATCGGCAATCAGTTTGACGCTGCGGATGGTCAGGTAGTCGCCGATCTCCGGGCCTTTAGCGAGCCATTGATCGAGCAGCGGACCGGAGCCACCGATCATTACGTAAGCGCGGATGGGCATCCGATGCTTCGTCACCAGCGAGTGGTAGTACTGCCGGTAGGGGCTGTTGGGCGCCATCACGTAGTCGCGCGCGGTCTTGTCGTCGTCGGCGACGAACACGCTGCGCGCCACCCGCCAGTTGGCAGGGAGCGCAGGGCGGCCCGCGTTCTG